>DASWAW010000662.1:0-3154 GCA_036390955.1 Arthrobacter sp. | reverse complement strand
TCCCGGCAACCGGCGTTAGGTATTGGTTTTTCAAGTGCAAGTAGTCAGCATCAGCAGCCTCAAAGGCGGTGTCGGCAAGACATCGGTGACCACCGGATTGGCGTCCGCGGCATTGGCCGCCGGCATCCCCACCCTCGTCGTTGACCTTGATCCCCACGCGGATGCCAGTACGGCCCTCGGAGTCCGGCCGGGCGACCAGCTGGACATCGGCCGGATGCTGAAGGCTCCCCGGCGGGCCCGCCTCGCCGAGAACGTGGTCCCGAGCGGCTGGGTGGACCGCGCGGCCGCCAACGGCGCTGCCGCCGGCCCCCAAGGTTCTGTCCTGGATGTGGCTGTCGGTTCCGCTTACACCGGCATCTATGACCGCCCCGACCTGGGCCGCCGCGACCTGCGCCGGCTCTCCGCCGTGCTGGCCGGTGCGCAGAAGTACGAGCTGGTCCTTGTGGACTGCCCGCCGTCCCTGAACGGGCTTACCAGGATGGCCTGGTCCGCCAGCGACAAGGTCACCCTCGTCGCCGAACCCGGCCTCTTCTCTGTCGCCGGCACGGAACGCACCATGCGGGCCATCCAGCTGTTCCGGCGGGAATTCGCCCCGAACCTCTCCCCCGCCGGCATCGTGGCCAACCGGGTGCGCACCGGCTCCGCCGAGCACACCTTCCGGCTCGCCGAGATGGAGTCCATGTTCGGCGAGCTCCTGCTCTCCCCGCACATCCCGGAGCAGGCCAACTGGCAGCAGATCCAGGGCGCCGCCCACTCCATCCACCACTGGCCGGGGGATTCGGCAAAGAACGCCGCCGCACTGTTCGACACCCTGCTGGCGAACCTGCTGCAGACGGACGGCCGGCAGTCCGGCGCCCCGGTCCGGGACCGCGTCCGCCGCTGAGCCGGCCCCGCCAGCCGGCCCCGCCACCCGGAGACCCGGAACCCCCAAAACGACAGCAACGCGGGGTCACTTAGCGCCTATCCGGCATGCCGTGATGGGCGCTAAGTGACCCCGCGTTGCTGTTTGGGGTGTTGGTGGGCGGTGTCAGCCGATTTTGCGGGCCGCCCGGCGCTTGCTGAGTTCGTCGCCGGGGAAGGACTGGTCGCTGGCGTGTTCGCTGGGAAGGGCCGCGAGGCTGCCTTCCACTTCGCGCCAGACGCGGCCGACGGCGATGCCGAAGACACCCTGGCCGCCCTGGACGAGATCAATCACTTCGTCCGCGGAGGTGCACTCGTACACGCTGGCGCCGTCGCTCATGAGGGTGATTTGGGCGAGATCCTCGACGCCGCGCTCCCGGAGGTGCTCGACGGCGGTGCGGATCTGCTGCAGCGACACACCGGTGTCGAGGAGGCGCTTGACGACCTTGAGGACCAGGATGTCGCGGAAACCGTAGAGGCGCTGGGAGCCGGACCCGGCGGCGCCGCGGACGGCGGGTTCCACCAGCCCGGTGCGTGCCCAGTAGTCCAGCTGGCGGTAGGTGATGCCGGCCGCCTTGCAGGCAGTGGGGCCCCGGTAGCCCGCATCCTCATCCAGGACAGGGAGGTCCTCGGTGAACAGCAGGCCCTGGGCACCGCTGGCGGGCACGGCTACACCAGCCGTCGAGGGCTGCTTGAGCTCGCCCGCTTCGCCTTTCGGACTCACGTGGATCCTCCTTGTCATGGCTCCCCTGCGGAAAATGCAGCAACAACCAGTAGTCACTAGCTAAACAACACACGGGTGGATAAAATTCATCCGTGTAATTCTGCCGGGGCTGCACCTTCCAGTGTGACCTGCGCGGCTGTTGCGTGCAATGGGAACTTGTACTTCTGACGTTAGGCCTGCCGGAGCCCAAGGTCAAAGACGTTCGGGGTATAGCCGGGGCGTGTCGAAACTTTCATCCTGCACTTTAAGCTTGGCGTGGGGTCAGCCGGCGAAATCCTCGGGTTCAACGTCGTCGAGGAACTCGCGGAACCGGCGCAGCTCCCCCTCTTCGTCGACGGCGGGACCTGGGTGCGTGTCCTCGCCCTCGTCGTGTTCGGTGATCCGGACGCCGGCCTCTTCCATCACGGCGTCGGCGCACCAGATGCGGCACTTCGCGCGGAGGGCCAGTGCCAGGGCATCGGAGGCGCGGGAACTGACCGTGGTCCCGTTCTCGAACTGCAGCTGACCGTAGAAGATGTTGTCCTCGACGGCCACAATGTTGACGCTGACGATCGAGTGGCCGAGGGTTTCGACGACGTCGATCAGCAGGTCGTGCGTCATTGGGCGCGGCGGCACGACGCCCTGCTGGGCCAGGGCGATGGCGCTGGCCTCGGGCGTGCCGATCCAGATCGGCACATGCCGCTCCCCATGGATTTCCTTGAGCAGGACGAGCGGCTGGTTGGACGGAAGTTCAATCCGCACGCCTACAATTTCGACCTCAATCATCAGATGTCCATCCTCGAGATGCGGTCCTGGACCAGGGCCCGGTGCAACGTGAGGCACAGCTCGCTGATCTCCCGGGCGGCCTCGGCGGCACGGGCGTGGGATGCGGCGTCCTTGCGCGAGGTCAGGGTCGCCACGGCGCGCTCCACCAGCCCGAACTCGCGTTCGGCTGCGGCCTGGAACGGCCGCAGGTGCCGCGGTTCCAGGCCGTGGCCCTCCAGCTGGACGCAGGCGCGTGCGACCTGGAGGGCGTGCTCATCGAATTTTCCGTTGACATGGCCGATCAGCCCGAAGCTCAGGAGCGATTCGACCAGCGCAACACTCGCGCCGGACTCGGCACGGAGTTGTTCCGCGGTGAGACGGCGGACCCGGTTCTGCAGTTCGGACGCCAGTTCTTCGGAAACGATCCGCGGCGAGACCGTGACGCCGGGCGGAAGGTTGTCCGGGCGTTCCCCGCGGTCGATCGCGTCGAGGTAGTCCTTAATGACCTTCAGCGGCAGGTACTGGTCACGCTGGAGCGCCAGCACGAAGCGCAGCCGCTCGACGTCGCTCTCGGAGTACTGCCGGTACCCGGCAGGGGTCCGCTGGGGGTAGATCAGTCCCTTTTCCTCCAGGAACCGGATTTTCGACGCGGTCATGCTGGGGAAGTCGTCGCTCAGCTGAGCCAGGACTTCCCCGATGTTCAGAACCTGGGGTCCGCGCCGTTCCGCTTGTGCCATGGCCACAGGCAGCTACCCCGGAATCAGACGTTGCCTGCTGCGCGGGCAG
>DASWAW010000661.1:0-3188 GCA_036390955.1 Arthrobacter sp. | reverse complement strand
GCCGTGTGCCACGCCGCCGAGGAGAACCCGGACAAGGACTTCCTGGCCGTTGAGGTCTACACCCCGGGGCTTGCCAACACGCTGATCAAGATCAACAGCCGCGGACTGAACAATGTCCGCGTGGTGGAGGCGAACGCCCCCGAGGTGCTCGCCACCATGCTGCCGGCCGGATCCGTGACGGAACTCTGGGTCTTTTTCCCCGACCCGTGGCACAAGTCCCGGCACCACAAGCGCCGCCTCATCCAGCCGGCCTTCGCCGACCTCGCCGCACGGGCGCTCAAGCCGGGCGGCATCTGGCGGATCGCGACGGACTGGTCCAACTACGCCGTCCACGTACGCGAGGTCCTGGCCGGCTCACCCGACTTCGAGAACCTGCACGACGGCGAGCGCAGCGGCACGGAGAGCCCCCTGACGCAGGTGTGGGAATCCGGCGTCGAATCCCTCGTCGGCGGGGCCCCCGTCAAGGAGGGGCGCGCACCGGTAAGCACCGAACACACCGGCCCCAACGAAGGCATCGATGAGACCGGAGGCTGGGCACCCCGGTTCGACGGGCGGATCCTGACAAGCTTCGAAAACAAGGCGCACGACGCCGGCCGGCTGATCTTCGACCTCTGCTACCGGCGCCGCTAGGGCCGCCACTCGATGGTGCTGTTCCCGGCGGGCTCCGCGTGGCACGATTACGGAAAAGGCATTACCGGGCGGAACCGGAGTCCGGCAGAACCACCGAGTCATTTGAAGGACCGATCATCAAAAGAGAACTGAAGGACGCCGCGGACGCGGCCGAGGACATCACCAACTCGCGGTCGCTCGAGCTTGTCGCCCGGGCCGGGTTTGCCGTGAGCGGCATCCTGCATTTGCTCATCGGAGTGGTCGCCATCCGGCTCGCCATGGGCGGCCAGGGTGAGGCCGACGTCAGCGGGGCCGTCGAGCAACTCGCTGGACAGCCGGCCGGGCCGGTGCTGCTGTGGAGTTCCTTCGCCGCGTGCGTGGCCCTCGCCGTGTGGCAGACCAGCGACGCCATTTTCGATTTTGAGCACCTTCCGACGAAGAAAAAGGCTGCGAAGAAGGCCAAAGCCGTTCTCCAGGCCGTGGTCTACGCCGGGCTCGCCTTGACCCTGGGGTCCTTCGCCATCGGCGCGGGCAAAGACCACAGCAGCTCCACAAGCGACCTCACGGCCTCGGTAATGAAGGCCCCCGGAGGCTTCCTGCTCCTGCTCGCCGTCGGAGCGGCCGTGGCGATCGCCGGAATTGTCTACGCCATCCGCGGCTTCCGGCAGTCCTTCGCCAAACACCTCCGGCTCCCGGCCTCCGAGAAGGCGCGGATGGCGGTGATCGTCCTGGGCGTCGTCGGCTACGCCGCCAAGGGCGTCGCGCTGCTGCTGGTGGGGCTGCTGGTCATCATCGCCACGATCAAAGTGCACCCCGAGGAGTCCACCGGGCTCGACGGCGGGCTGAAGGCCCTCCGCGACCAGCCGTTCGGCGTGTACATGCTGGCCGCCGTCGGCATCGGCCTCATCTGTTACGGCATCTTCATGATGGTGCGGGCCAAACTCGCCAAGATGTGAGGCCAAACGCCTATGTCCTCGCCGGGACACTGATCTCGGACGGCACCGCCGCCGCTGAGTCCGTCGTCGCGGTGGCCGACGGGCGGATCGCCTATGCCGGGCCGCGCACCGGCTTCGACCCTGCGGGCTTTCCCGGCGCCCGGGAGCTCAGTCTTCCGCCGGGCAGTTCGATCCTCCCCGGACTCGTCGACCTCCACTGCCACGGCGCCGCAGGCGGCGGCTTCCCCACCGGGGGCCCCCGGGCGTGCCGCGCCGCCGTCGGGTTCCTGCACCGCAGTGGAACGACGACACTGCTGGCCAGCCTCGTCACGGCGGCTGCGGAGGAGCTGGTCCGGGGCATCGGCGTGCTGCGGCCGCTCGCGGACGAGGGCCTCATCGCCGGCATCCACGCCGAAGGGCCGTTCCTCTCCCGGGCCCGCTGCGGCGCGCAGAACCCGGAGTGGCTCCGGAACCCCGACCCGGCGTTGCTCGGCCGGTTGCTGCACGCGGCTGGCGGCACGCTCAAGACCATGACATATGCCCCGGAACTGCCCGGAGCCGGCAGCCTGGTCCGCCTGCTCGCCGGCAACGGGGTCACGCCCTCGCTGGGCCACACCGACGCCGACTCCCGCACCACCGCCGACTCCCTCACCGGCGCGGCCGCGTCCCTGAGGTCCGGCGGGTCCCCCGCCGGGACAGGCGCCGGCGGGGCCTCCGGGTCCGGAACGGGCCGGCGGCCGACGGTGACGCACCTGTTCAACGGGATGCCGCCGCTCCACCACCGGAGCCCCGGACCGGTGGCGGCGTGTCTGCGCCTGGCGGCCGAGGGAACCGTTGCCGTGGAACTCATCGGCGACGGCGTCCATCTGGACCCCGAGACGGTCCGGATGGTGTTCGGGCTGGTCGGTGCCGGCAACATTGTCCTGGTCACCGATTCCATGGCGGCCACCGGCCTGACCGACGGCGACTACGAGCTCGGCTCCTCCGCCGTGGTGGTGCGCGACGGCGTGGCGGCGCTGAAGAGCAACGGGGACCTCGCCGGCGGCACGGCCACGCTGCTCGATGTGGTCCGCCGGACCATCGAGGCCGGGGTGGCGCCCGCAGATGCGGTGAAGGCGGCCACCCTGGTTCCGGCCGGAATCCTGGGCCTCGAGGCGCGGATCGGAAGCCTGCGGCCGGGGATGCGTGCCGACATCGTGGCAGTGGACCGCGACTTCAGGCTGGTCACGGTGCTGCGCGGCGGACGCGTCCTGGACCGCCCCACCCCCTGAGTCAGGGTTTGAAGTCGTCGTGGACCACGACGCGCGAGAGCTCAATCGATCCGTCCGGCAGGCGCCAGAAGTGCAGCCGCCGGGCCGATGCCACGTTTTGCTCGATCGCCGCGCGGAAGCATTTTGCCCCGTCCCCGCGGATCAGCTGGGCGGTGTCTCCGCCCGGGTTGGCCCGCAGCGCATGGACGTCACGCGCTCCGTTGCGGTCCGCCGCCCCGGTCAGGATCCCCACTGCGGCCTTCAGCGCCTTCGCCACGACTCCGGGCTCGGTGAAGCCGTAGAGGGACGCCGCGAACTCCGGGCCGGCCTGCCAATCCGGGGGCAGCACCTGCTGTGCCTTGTCGGACGCGGGGACGTTTTGGGCCCAGGCGAG
>DASWAW010000660.1:0-8477 GCA_036390955.1 Arthrobacter sp. | reverse complement strand
GAAACTGTTCACTGTGAACACCGGGCATGCCGCCGCAGCGTACTTCGGATTCGAAGCCGGGCTCGGGAAGATTTCCGAGGCCATGGCCGACCAGGACGTCGCCGCCGATGTGCGCGCAGTCCTGGACGAAACGAAAGAGCTGCTGGTGGCCAAGCACGGCTTCAACCGTGAGGAGCAGGAAGCCTATGTCCAGAAGATCCTGGGCCGCTTCTCCAACCCGTACCTGCCGGACACGGTGAACCGGGTGGGACGGGCGCCGTTGCGCAAGCTCAGCCGGCACGAACGCTTCATCGGTCCGGCCGCGGAACTGGCCGAACGCGGGATCGTCCCGGAGGCGCTGCTCGGCGCAATCGCCGCAGCCCTGCGCTTCAACGACCCCGCCGACGCCGAAGCCGTGGAACTCGGACAAATCCTGGCCTCCTCGACCGCGGAGGACGCCACCGCCAAGATCACAGGCCTGGCCCCGGACCACCCACTGTTCCCGGCCGTCTCGGCCCTGGTCGAGGACGCCAAGGCCGCCGTCTAGTCCGCATCAATCGCCGAAGCCTAGCCGCCGACGCCGGAGCTCACCCGAGTTCCGGCGTCGGCGTGTTTAAGCCCCCGCCGAGGTGGCAGTTCGCGCCCCATGATTTTCCAAACCGTGGGCGTCAGCTGTCACCTCGGCGGAGGGGCGGAGGGCTTCGCTTATTGACCGTTAGGTAGCCTAACTGTTAGGCTACCTAACTATGTACGACAGTGAACCGGCCGACCCGCGCCTCGTCGCCCTCGCCCAGGACTTCCGCGAGGCACTCCGCCACAGCATTTACCTTGTCCGCCGCCTGGACGCCGACGGCGAACTCAGCGCCGCCCAGCTCAGCACCCTCAAAATGCTGATGGACGGCGCTGACGCCGCCTCCGGTGAAGGCAACGGTGCGAGGGTGGGCGAAATTGCCCGGAACCTGGGCGTCAAAGTACCCACCGCCACGGAACAGATCATCAAACTCGAGCGCGCCGGCCTCGCCCGACGGGAACCCGATCCCAACGATTCCCGCGCCGTCCGGGTGACCCTCACCGCGGCGGGCCGGGCCGCCGTCGAATCCGCCAATGAGCGCCGCAACGCCGTTATGGCCGGCATCCTCTCGTCCCTTTCGGAGGGGGACCGCGCCACCCTCGCGGCCGCCCTGCCGGTCATCGGGAAGATCAACGCGACGCTTCAGGCCTGATACTTACCGGAAAATCCCATCATTAAGATCCCATCATTTAGGAGTGCAACTATGCACGGCCAGCCCGCCGACACCCTGCCGGCAGCGGAAGTAACCCTCGAGGCTGAGAAGGCCTCACTACTCAAACAGCCCAAGGCGGTGTGGGCGACGGCCCTCGCAGCGGTGTTCGCCTTCATGGGGATCGGCCTGGTGGACCCCATCCTGCCGGCGATCGCCAAGAACCTGGACGCCTCGCCCAGCCAGGTGTCGCTGCTCTTTACGAGCTATTTCCTGGTGACCGCCGTCGCCATGCTGATCACCGGTTATGTCTCGTCCCGGATCGGCGGGAAAAGGACGCTGCTGATCGGACTGGCAGTGATTGTCGTCTTCGCCTCGCTCTCCGGCACTTCGGGAAGCGTGGCCGAGCTCATCGGCTTCCGCGCCGGTTGGGGACTGGGCAACGCCCTGTTCGTGGCCACGGCGCTGGCGGTCATTGTCGGCGTCGCGAGCGGCGGGGCGGGCACGGCGATCATCCTGTACGAGGCCGCCCTCGGCCTCGGCATTTCCCTGGGCCCGCTCCTGGGTGCGCTGCTTGGCGGCTGGCAGTGGCGCGCGCCGTTCTTCGGCACCGCCGTGCTGATGGCTTCCGCGTTCATCGCCCTAATTGCCCTGCTGCCCAAAACCCCGCTGCCCGAGCGGAAGGTCCGGCTCCGCGATCCGCTCCTCGCGCTGGGGCACAAAGGACTCCGGACGACGGCGGCCAGCGGCTTGTTCTACAACTACGGCTTCTTCACCGTTCTCGCCTTCACACCCTTCATCCTCGGCATGGACGCCTACGGGATCGGCGGTGTGTTCTTTGGCTGGGGCGTCGCCGTCGCCGTCTTCTCAGTCTTTGCCGCCCCCGTGCTGCAGAACCGTTTCGGGGCCGTGCGGGTCCTCACCGGCACGCTGGCCCTGCTAATGCTGGACCTCCTGGGACTGGGACTGGCTGCCGGGCACTCGGTGCCCGCCGTCGTCGTCCTGGTAGTGGTTTCCGGGGCGCTCCTGGGCATCAACAACACCATCTATACGGAGCTGGCCATGGGGGTTTCTGATTCGCCGCGCCCAGTCGCCTCCGCCGGGTACAACTTTGTGCGCTGGATGGGCGGCGCCATGGCACCCTTTGCCGCCGCGCAGCTGGGCGAGCACTTCGGCCCGCAGGTGCCCTTCTTCGCGGGTGCGCTGGCCATGGTGGCCGCAATTGCCGTGGTCCTCGGTGGACGCCGCTACCTCACGGCGCACGAGCCCCACGTGGTGTAGCCGCCGTCCCGCCGAGGTGACAGAAGACGCCCATGTTCCCGCAGAACATGGGCGTCTTCTGTCACCTCGAGAGTCGAAACGCACGCGACGCACGCGCGGCACGCGCGGGGCAGCGTGTGCGTCTCAGGCCTGGGCGGAAGCCTTCGCGGAACCCTTCGGGACGAAGAGGGTCTCGGCGTGCTCCAGGGACATTCCGTTGGTCTCCGGCACCTTGAACTTCACGAAGAAGAACGACGCCGCGGCGAACATCGCGTACATGGCGTAGGTCAGGGGCAGGGAAGCCGCCGCCATGACCGGGAAGCTCAGGGTGATGGCGAAGTTGGCGATCCACTGGGCGGCCGCGGCGAGGCCCAGGGCACGGGCGCGGATCCGCGACGGGAAAATCTCGCCCAGCAGCACCCAGACGAGCGGGCCCCAGGAGGCGCCGAAGCTGATCACGAAGACGTTGGCGGCGACCAGGGCAGCCGGTCCCCACGCACCGGGCAGCGAAATTGCGTCGCCAGATCCGGTGGCGGAGCCGAAAGCCAGCGCCATGGTGCCCAGCGAGACGGCCATGCCGATGGAACCCGCGAGCATAATGGGCCGGCGGCCGATCCGGTCCACCAGGGCGATCGCCACAAGCGTCACGAGGATGTTCGTGATCGCGGTGGCGACGGAAATCGTCAGGGAGTCCTTTTCCTGGAATCCGACTGCCTTCCACAGGGTGGTCGAGTAGTAGAAAATCACGTTGATGCCGACGAACTGCTGCAGCACGGACAGGATGATCCCGATCCACACCACGGGCTGCAGGCCGAAGGCTTTGCCGCGCAGCGAGCCCTTCTCGCCCGCAACCTTGTCCTCCTCGATGGCCTGCTTGATCTCGCGCAGGTGGCGGTCCGTGTCCTCGTTCGGCGCGATGGACTGGAAGATTTTGAGGGCTTCCTCGTCCTTGCCCTGGAAAATCAGGAACCGCGGTGACTCGGGCAGGGTGAAGGCAATCCAGCCGTAGACGACGGCCGGGACGGCGGCGGCCATAAACATCCAGCGCCACGCTTCCAGTCCCAACCAAAGGTCCTGGCCTGCACCGCCGGCGAAGTTCGCAAACAGGGCGTCCGAGAGCAGTGCGGCGAAAATACCCGTGGTGATGGCGAGCTGCTGGAGCGACGCCAGGCGGCCGCGGACGTGGCGCGGGGAAATCTCGGAAATGTAGGCCGGGGCGATCACGGAAGCCAGGCCGATGCCGAGGCCGCCGACGAGGCGCCAGAAGATGAGGTCCCACACGCTGAAGGCGAAGCCGGTCCCGATCGCACTGACCAGGAACAGGAGCGCACCGAGCTTCATGGCAGGGATGCGGCCGTACCGGTCGGCGACCTTGCCGGCCAGGTAGGCGCCCGCCGCGCAGCCGAGCAGAGCCACGGCCACGGCGAAGCCGGTCACGGCCTCGCTGAGCGCGAACTCGTCCTTGATGGCGTCGACGGCGCCATTGACGACTGACGAGTCGAAACCGAAGAGGAAGCCGCCGACGGCGCCCGCCACGGCCAGCCAAATGACCCGCTGGGGGATCTTGGCTGCGGTCTGGTCTTGGGTGGTTGTCATCTGGCTCCCTCGGCATTTCGCGGTCCGCGGCCTGCGCCGCAGCTACCAAGTCTTACACCGGAGCCGGAGCGACGCCTGTCACACGCCGAAAAAGTGAGAGGAAACATACAGTCACGGCGGGCAGCGGGGCCGGCGCCGCCGTCGAACACTTCCTGCCGGGACGGGGAGTGGCTCCGGGCGCTGTCCGGGTGCGGACTCAGCGCTCGACCAGGATCCCGTCCGGGTCGCACCAGATCATCGCACCGGGCCGGAGGGCGACGCCGTCGATCTCCAGTTCCACGTCGGTCTCGCCGGCGCCCGCCTTGGCGCTCTTGCGCGGGTTGCTGCCCAGCGCTTTCACCCCGAGCGGCAGCCCGGCGATCGCCGTCCGGTCACGGATGGCCCCATTAATGACGACGCCGGCCCAGCCGTTGGCCACGGCGCTCGCCGCGATCAGGTCCCCCATCAGGGCTGTGCGCAGCGAGCCGCCGCCGTCCACCACCAGGACCGCGCCGCCGCCGGGCGTGGCGAGGGTGGACTTGACCAGGGCGTTGTCCTCGAAGCAGCGGATGGTCCGGACGGGGCCGCTGAAATGCGTGTGCCCGCCGAGTGATTGGAACTGCAGGCCCAAGGAGTCGAGCTCCTCTCCCCGCTCGTCGTAGAGATCAGCGGTATTAACTTCGGATGCGGCCATCGGTTCTCCTCGTGCTGGAAATTGGGGGCGGATCGTGGTCCCCACGATAGTCTGGCTGCACATTGATCTTGCGTGCCGTCAGCCGTTTCCGGGGGGAATCGAATTACATGAGCCTGTCCGATCTACCCGCAGCTCCGGACCCAGCCCGCGTTAGCCCCGCGGCGGTGGCGCTCGCCGAGCCCGAGCGGCCTGTCCGTCCCGTCTGGATCGCGGGCATTGTCCTCGTCAACCTGGGCATCAATGCGGCGTTCTTCGCCCCGCTCCAGGTGCTCCTCGGCCAGCAGGCGGAAGCGTTCAGCGAGGGCGACAAAGAGGCCATCCTCGCCCTCGTGACCGGAGCCGGGGCTGCCGTCTCACTCGTGGCCAATCCCTTGTTTGGTGCGTTCAGCGACCGGACCACCTCACGCCTGGGCCGCCGGGTGCCGTGGGTCCTCTTCGGGGCCATCCTCGGCGCCGCGGCCCTGATCGCGCTCGCCGGGGCGCCCAATGTCGCCGTCATGACGCTGCTCTGGTGCCTCGTCCAGGCGGGCTGTAACGGGGCCTATGCCGCCATTACCGCTGCCGTCCCGGACCGCGTGCCCGTGGCCCAGCGCGGCACGGTGGGCGGACTTGGCGCCATGGGCCAGACCGTCGGAATCCTCGTCGGCGCGGTGATCGCCGCAGCGGTGACCGGGAACTTCGCCGTCGGCTATCTGGTCTGCGCCGTGGCGCTGCTCGCCGGCGTCCTGCTGTATTTCTTCAGGAACGACGACGTCGCGCTCCCCGCCGAGGCGCGCCCGCCGTTCACCCTGGCCGGCTTCGCCCGGGGCTTCTGGATTTCCCCGGTGCTCTATCCGGACTTCGCCTGGGCCTGGCTGACCCGGCTCCTGGTGAACATCGGCAACCACATGGTCACCCTCTACCTGCTCTTCTTCCTCAAGGATGCGGTCCATCTCGAGGAGACACAGGGCATCGCACCGGAGTTCGGCGTGCTGATCCTGACCGGCCTCTATGCGGTGATGGTGATCATCACCAGTGTGCTCGGCGGCCGGCTGAGTGACCGGATGGGGAAGCGGAAGCCGCTGGTGATCATCTCCTCGGTGATCATCGCCGTGGCATCGTTGATCCTGGCGTTCGCGCCGAACTGGCCCGGGGCGCTCCTTGGCGCCTCCGTGCTGGGGATCGGCTTCGGCTGCTACCTTGCGGTCGATTTCGCCCTCATCACCCAGGTGCTTCCGACGGCACTGAGCCGCGGAAAGGACCTGGGTGTTCTCAACATCGCCAACTCCCTGCCCCAGGTCCTCGCGCCGCTCATCGCGTTCCCGTTCGTGACGATGTGGGGAGGCTACGTGTCGCTGTATGTGGCCGCCGCGGTCATTGGCCTGCTGGGTGCTGTATTCGTGGTCAAGATCAAGGGCGTCGACTAGGCCAGGACCCGCCCCGCCATGACCTATTCCGGGGATCCCCGGCGCTGTCTGTGACTCGCTGACGGCCCGGGACCTTGGCGTATAGTGGACGGGAATTGCCGCGGCAGGGCTGTGGGGGAGCCCTCCTGCCTGCCGAGAAAACCGACCCCGGAACGCTGCTGATGCCTGAATTTCACTCAGAACTTCCACCGATGGCCCCTCCGCCCACCCTCCCCCGGCAACGGCTCCGCTACACCCGGATCCTCGACGTAGCCGCCGGGTTCGCCCGCAAGGGTCTGGACTCCGTCGTCCTCTCCGAAGTCGCCGCCAAGGCCGACGTCCCGCTGGGCACCTTGTACCGCTACTTTCCCTCCGCCACCCAGCTGGTGCTGGCGCTCTACCGCAAGCAGCTCACGGAACTGCACGCGGCAATCGCCGCAGGCACGCCCGGCGTCTCAGCCGCAGGTCCTCCCGCCGGCACGCCGGCTGTACCCGCCAAGAAGTCCACGGGGCGCTCTGCAGGACGGTCCGCGACGTCGCCCGCTTCAAACACCCAGGGCGAGGTTCCCGCCCACGCGCTGGCCGGCGTCGTGATGGAAATCTTCCACATGCGCCTGATGCAGCCGGCCGTGGAGCAGTGCCTGAACAAGGCCGTCTACACCAAGGACACGGACACCACGAGGCTGCTCCGCGAGATCGACTCCACGGCCGAAAAAGCCGTCACGGCCGTGAGCGGCGACGACGCCGTCTCCCGGGTGCTGCTGCTGACGGTCACTGGACTGGTCCAGTCCGTCCGCTGCCGCCGACTTTCCCTCTTCGAGGCCGAGGAAGACCTGAAAAAGGCCTGTTTCCTGCTGACATGCAACCGTCAGACGGCGTAACTGGTCTAGACCAATCTGATTATTTACCGGGCGGTAACTGCACTTTTCCGTGATCCGGCTCACCCAAACGGCTGGATAATCGTTTCACCACTCGGTTCAGTGTGTCGCGCGACACGTCGCGGACCGTGCGCGTTGTTTACCATTGCAGAACCGGAGCGGCCCTGCCGCTTGCTGTACCCGGAACTTCACCGCAGACCCACCAACCTCGGGTCGCAGCCGACGTTCCCCAGACCATCTTGAGCATCCCTGTGCTTGAGCTTCCATGAGCCGTATGCCCACGGTGAGCCCCAGGAGACAACGAAGTGTCCATTGAGACGATTAACCCCACCGACGCCGCTTCCGCCGCAGAGCCCGTAGCGGTGCTCAGCGACGAGGAAATTTTCGCAGCCCACCAGGGCGGCAAGCTTTCAATTTCCAGCACTGTGCCGCTCGCCAGCAAGCGCGATCTTTCCATCGCCTACACGCCGGGCGTCGCCCAGGTCAGCCGCGCCATCGCCGCCAACCCGGAACTCGCCAAGACCCTCACCTGGGCCCAGCGCCTCGTCGTCGTCGTCAGCGACGGCACGGCCGTCCTCGGCCTGGGCGACATCGGCCCCAGCGCCTCGCTGCCCGTGATGGAGGGCAAGTCAGCCCTGTTCAAGGCCTTCGGCGAGCTCGACTCCATCCCGCTGGTGCTCAACACCACCAACGTCGACGAGATCGTGGAGACACTAGTCCGCCTGCGTCCGAGTTTCGGCGCCGTCAACCTCGAGGACGTCTCGGCGCCGCGCTGCTTCGAACTCGAGGAAAAGCTCATCGAGGCCCTCGACTGCCCCGTCATGCACGATGACCAGCACGGCACCGCCGTCGTGGTCCTCGCGGCCCTGACCGGCGCCGCCAAGGTGACCGGACGCGAGCTCGAGAAGCTGCGCGTCGTCGTCTCGGGCGCCGGCGCCGCCGGGATCGCCGTGGCGCAGATGCTGCTCACCGCCGGCATTACCGACGTCGTGCTGCTGGACTCCCGCGGTGTGCTCAACAGCGAGCGTGCCGACATCGCCGCCGATCCCGCCAGCAAGAAGGCCCAGCTGGCCCGCAGCGGCAACCCGCGCGGCGTGTCCGGCGGACCCGCCGAAGCCCTGCAGGACGCCGACGTCTTCATCGGTGTCTCCTCCTCCAAGCTGGCCGAGGACCACCTCAAGCTGATGAGCCAGGACTCGATCGTGTTCGCGCTGTCCAACCCGGACCCCGAGGTCCTGCCGGAGGTTGCACGCAAGTACGCGGCCGTCGTGGCCACCGGCCGCAGCGACTTCCCGAACCAGATCAACAACGTCCTGGCGTTCCCCGGCATCTTCCGCGGGGCCCTCGACGCCGGCGCCCGCCGGATCACGCCTGCCATGAAGCTTGCTGCGGCCCGGGCCATCGCGGCACTGGCCGAGGAGGACCTCTCCGCCGACTACATCGTCCCCAGCCCGCTGGACCCGCGCGTGGCGCCGGCCGTCTCGGC
>DASWAW010000659.1:0-5960 GCA_036390955.1 Arthrobacter sp. | reverse complement strand
GTGTCCGGCCCCTTTGAGCGCGACGTATTCCACGGACTCTGCGACGCCGTCGGCCCGGCGGGCGTAAGCGAGCGAGTTCGCGGGGCTGGTCCAGCGGTCTTCGGTGCCATGGACAATCAGGATCCGCCGGCCCGCCAGGGGTTCCACCGGGGTTTTGGCATCGAGCCAGGGCGCGAGGGCGACGACGGCTTCCACCTGCGGGTGGTCCGCGACGCAGAGTGCGGTCAGGCCGCCCATGGAGTGGCCAAGGAGGAAGACCGGGACTCCGGGGTGTTCCCGGCTGATGTGCGCGAGTGCCCAGCGGGCGTCCTGGACGGGGGACATGTCCTGTCCGTTCCAGCCCCGGTAGCGGTTGCGGAGCGTCCAGACGGCCAGCCCGTCGGACCCGCCGCCGCTCTGGAGGGCGCGGGCGAAAGGCAGCATCCGCGCGGGACTCAGGTGCCTTCCGCGGACGGATTCGTAACTGTTGGACCGCCCGCCGTGCAGAACCAGGGCGACTCCCCGGGTGTCCCCGCTGGCCGGGGCAATGCTCAACAGGGCCTTGGCCGCCGCTCCGGGACCCGCCTCAGGTTCGCGGTCGTCTATCTTCCGTATCGCCACGCCGTGTCCTCCACATTTCATCCGTCAATTCCAACCATAGGGCGCTGTGCCCGCAGTTCAAGGTCCGCAGCTCATCTGCCGACCGGGAGTGTTCTGCAGCCGGGCAGGACTTCCCTCCGGCGGGACATTCCCATGGAACATTCGAAGCAGCGGCTCTGAAAGATTGGGCGCGGACGGTTACTGTATCCCGGGACCCGCAGGGCGGTGCCCGCCCCGCGGCGGCCGGCTCCTCATGGCGGGCAGTTGCTGTCCGCTGAACCAGGCCTTCGACGCCCTGCTGCCCAAAGGGCTGCAAGGTTACTGGAAAACGGTCTTCCTGACGGATCTCAACGACGGCGCCATCAACACCCACCTTCAATACGGGAGCAAAGTGCCCACAGTGGAGACGGCCATGCACATTCACCCTATCGATGGTGCGGTGCAGCGGGTGGCGGTCACGGACACGGCGTTCCCGCGCCGAACGGTGAAGTTCACCCCCGTCATCGCGGGCATGTGGCGCGATCCCGCGGACAACGAAGCTAATATCGCCTGGGTCCGGGATTTTGCGGCCGCCCTGCGCCGCTATTCAGCTCCGGGTGGCTATATCAATTTCATGGACGGCGATGACCAGCCCGGAGTCGCGGCGAGTTACGGGCCGAACTGCCAACGACTGAGGGAGATCAAAGCAAAATATGATCCGCAGAACCTCTTCCACGTGAACCAGAACATATCACCGGCCTAAGGCGGCCGGCGGCAGGTCCCGGGCGCGGACGGGACGGGCGCCGCGGACACCGGCGGCAGGTCCCGTCAGCCCCTGCGTCAGAGCGGCGCCGTGAAACGCCGTAAAGTCTTCTGGCATGAGGTTGAACTGCTGATGGGCGCCGGACATTCACACGCCCCGCAAGGACACGCGGATCCGACACCCCAGGCGCTCGCCGCACGGAAGAAAGCCAACCTCATCCTGGCCGCCGTCCTGATCCCGCTGACGCTCCTGACGCTGGTGGCGATGGCGCTGCTGTGGCCCTCGGGCAGCAAAGAGGGGATCACCCTGGCCAGTCCCTACGCGGCCGCGCCGGGCGTCACGTTCGATACCGGGAAGATCCAGCGCGTAGTCACCGGCAGCTGCATGGACGCCCTTCCGCAGGGTCAGCCCGGAGTGGACGCTGCCCCGCAACAGGGATCGGAGTGCACCTTTGCGTTCACCGACCCGGACAGGGGCGGCAACCCCGTCAAGGTGGTCATCAACCCCGACGTCGCCAAATCCCACGGTGTGAAGGCCGGCGACAACATCCGCTACCTCAATCTCTCCAAGGCCCAGGGCTCCGCCGCCCAGGGCACGCCCGCCTACGTTTTCGTGGACTTTGTCCGGACCCTGCCGATCATCTTCCTCGCGGTGCTCTACGCCGTCGTCGTGATCGCCGTGGCGCGCTGGCGCGGGCTGCGCGCGCTGATCGGACTCGTCGGGGCCTACGGCGTGCTGGTCTCCTTTATGCTTCCGGGGCTGGTCGAGGGCAAGCCGCCGCTGCTGCTGGCGCTGGTGGGGTCCACGGTGATCATGATCGGGGTGCTGTACTTCGCCCACGGCTTCTCCGCCCGGACCTCGACGGCGCTGCTCGGCACCATGTTCGGGCTCGCGATTACCGCGCTGCTGGCGGCCTGGGCCACCGACGCCGCCAACCTCGCCGGCGTCGGCAGCCACGATTCCGCCACCCTGGCAAACATTTCGGACAACATCTCCATCTCCGGCATCATCCTGTGCGGACTGATTATCTCCGGCCTCGGCGTCCTGAACGACGTCACCATCACGCAGTCCTCGGCAGTGTGGGAACTCTGGGAACTGGCCCCGGAAACGTCCGCACGCCAGCTCTTTGCCTCCGCCATGCGGATCGGTCGGGACCACATCGCCTCCACCGTTTACACCATCGCGTTCGCCTATGCCGGTGCGGCCCTGCCCGTGCTGATCCTGGTGATGCTCTACGAGCGGCCGCTCGGCGATGCGCTCACCAGCGCCGAGCTCTCCGAGGAAGTGATCCGCACCCTCGTGGGCTCCGTCGGGCTGGTCCTGGCCATCCCGGTCACCACGCTGATCGCGGTACTGGTGGTCAAGGCCACCGGAATGAAGACACTTGGGACCGCGCCTGCCCCGCTCGTGTCCTCCGGCGGCGTTACGCCCGACGGCGGCGCGCCGGTCGCCGTCACCGCGGCCGGCGCCGGGCAGCGACTGGCGGCCGACGACGCCGCCGCCGTCGACCCCTCCGGTGCCTTCGAGCCGGCGCCGGCCGGGCGCCGCGGACGCCGCGCCGCCGCACGGGACTGACGCGGGTTTTCCACATAGCAGTCGCGGATCGGGCCGATTTGCCCGGCTTTGAGACAATAAGCAGGTGACTGTTGTAGCTACCCCTCCCGCCCCGAAGCTGGAACTCCCGCCCCTGAAGCTCGGCCCCCTCACGGTGGACACCCCCGTGATCCTGGCTCCGATGGCGGGCATTACCAACTCCGCGTTCCGCAGGCTCTGCCGTGAATACGGTGGTGGCCTTTACGTCGCGGAGATGGTCACGTCCCGCGCCCTCGTGGAACGCACGCCCGAATCACTGCGCATTATTTCGCATGACGACGACGAAAAGGTCCGCTCCGTCCAGCTCTACGGTGTGGACCCCGTCACCGTCGGGCAGGCAGTCCGCATGCTCGTCGAGGAAGACCGCGCGGACCACATCGACCTCAACTTCGGCTGCCCCGTGCCCAAGGTGACCCGGCGGGGCGGCGGATCCGCCCTGCCCTGGAAGATCGACCTGTTCACCTCGATCGTCCGGACCGCCGTCAAGGAAGCCTCCCGGGGCAACGTCCCGCTGACCATCAAGATGCGCAAGGGCATTGACGAGGACCACCTCACCTACCTCGACGCCGGCCGGATCGCCCGTGACTCCGGGGTCGCCGCCGTCGCCCTCCACGGCCGCACCGCGGCCCAGTTCTACTCCGGCCAGGCCGACTGGTCCGCGATTGCCCGGCTGCGCGAAGCCCTGCCGGACATCCCCGTCCTCGGCAACGGCGACATCTGGTCCGCCGAGGACGCCATCCGCATGGTCCGCGAGACCGGCGTCGACGGTGTGGTGGTGGGCCGCGGCTGCCAGGGCCGCCCATGGCTGTTCGGCGACCTGATGGCAGCTTTCGAGGGCCGCGAGGACCGGCACAAGCCGGACCTGCGGCAGGTCGCGGAGAGCGTCTACCGCCATGCCGAACTGATGGTCGAAACCTTCGGCGACGAGGGCAAGGCCCTGCGGGAAATCCGCAAGCACATGGCCTGGTACTTCAAGGGCTACGTGGTCGGCAGCGAACTGCGGACCAAACTGGCGATGGTGACGAGCCTCGAGGTGCTCCGCGGGACCCTGGACCAGCTGGACCTGAATTCGCCCTACCCCGGGGTGGACGCCGAAGGCCCCCGCGGCCGTGCGGGTTCGCCGAAAAAGCCCGCCCTGCCCAAGGACTGGCTGCTGGACCGCAACATGGACGCCGAGCAGTCGCGTGAGATCTGCCACGCCGAACTGGACGTGTCCGGTGGCTGAAACCAGGACCACCGCCCCGGTGCTCGACGGCTATGTGGCCCGCGACACCGCCCGCTGGGTGGAGGAGCCGCCCAAGTCCACGTACCGCTCCGACTTCGAACGCGACCGTGCCCGGGTGCTGCACTCCTCGGCCCTGCGCCGGCTCGGGGCCAAAACCCAGGTCGTGGCACCGGACACCGACGACTTCGTCCGCACCCGCCTCACCCACAGCCTCGAGGTCGCCCAGGTAGGGCGCGAGCTGGGCCGTGCCCTGGGCTGCGACCCCGACGTCGTGGACACCGCCTGCCTCAGCCACGACCTCGGCCACCCGCCCTTCGGCCATAACGGCGAATCGGCCCTGAACGAGGTTGCCCACGCGATTGGCGGCTTCGAAGGCAACGCCCAGACCCTGCGCCTGCTGACCCGGCTCGAACCCAAGGTCCTCGCCCCCGACGGGCGGCCCGCCGGGCTCAACCTCACCCGCGCCAGCCTCGACGCCGCCGCGAAATACCCGTGGTCAGCCGAGAACGCCCCCGTCATCCACGGCGAGCGGACCAGCAAATTCGGCGCCTACGAGGACGACCTGCCGATCTTCGACTGGATCCGGGAGGACGCCCCCGAGCGCCGCTCGTGCCTCGAGGCGCAGGTCATGGACCTCGCCGACGACATCTCCTACTCGGTGCACGACGTCGAGGACGCGATCGTGGCCGGGCACTTCCAGTTGCGCTGGATGGACAATCCGGACCACCGGGCCCGCGTGGTCGGCTATGCCAAACAGTGGTACCTGCCGCACAACGACCCCGCGGCGATCGATGCTGCCCTCGGCCGGCTGGAAGCCACCAGCGTATGGGTCCGCGAGGCCGACGGCAGCCGCAAATCGATGGCGGCGCTCAAGGACATGACCAGCCAGCTGATCGGCCGGTTCTGCCAGAGTGCGCTGGCGTCCACCCGCGCGGTGTACGGCCCGGAGAACCTGACCCGCTACAACGCGGAGCTGATCGTTCCGGACGAGACCGTGATGGAAATCGCCGTGATGAAGGGCCTGGCCACCACCTTCGTGATGACCACCGAACACCGCCAGCCAATCTACGAACGCCAGCGCGAGGTCCTGCACGCCCTCGTCACTGCCCTCAGTGCCACCGGGGACCGCCACCTGGAGCCGATGTTCGCCGCTGACTGGCGCGACGCGGCCGACGACGGCGCCCGGCTGCGCGTCGTGATCGACCAGGTCGCGTCCCTGACCGACGGCTCCGCGCTGGCCGCCTATGAGCGGCTCGTGGGCAGCCTGCCGTCGCTGTGGTGACGTCTCGGGTGACGTTGCCCGCACTGTCCCGCTTTGCGCTGTTCCTGTCGGGGCACGGGACTAGGATGGCACTGTGGCCGGCCTGATCAAACGCGAAGACATCGACGAAGTACGCCAGCGCACCGACATCAAGGAAGTTGTCGACGGCTACGTGACGCTCAAGGTCGCGGGCCTGGGCTCCTACAAAGGTCTGTGCCCCTTCCATGACGAGCGGTCGCCCTCATTCACCGTCCGCCCCCAGGTGGGCCGGTACCACTGCTTCGGCTGCGGCGAGGACGGCGACGTCATCTCCTTCGTGCAGAAACTTGACCACACCACCTTTCATGAGGCCGTGGAGAAGCTCGCTGCCCGGATCGGCTATGAACTGCGCTACGAGGACGGCGGGTCCGGCCCCAACCGCGAGGAAATCGGCCGCCGCCAGCGTCTCCTCGATGCGCACAAGATCGCCGACGAATTCTTCCGCGCGCAGCTGCTGACCCCGGGCGCCACCGAGGGCCGGAACTTCCTCTACGGCCGCGGCTTCGACCGCGCCGCGGCGG
>DASWAW010000658.1:0-7204 GCA_036390955.1 Arthrobacter sp. | reverse complement strand
CCGCGGGGCATGTCCAGTGGGGGAGGCCGCGGGAGGGGAGCTACCGGCGGAGGGCGCTCCGCAGCCGGACGGGGAGCTTCCGGGCCGCCAGGAGGGCGCGGCGGGCGGCCTGGGCACCCTGTCGGGCCAGCTGGTACCCGCCGTAGCGCACCTTCCGCACCGGCAGATCCCAGGTTCCGGGGTATGAGACCTCGCGGCCGCCGAAGGACTTCTTGAAGGCAGTGAACCCCGCCCACTTGTGGTCGGGCTGGTCCGCCGGTGCCACCCCCCAGAGATCCACATGCTTCAGGCCCTTGTCCTTGGCATCGGCCATCAGGGTGACCAGCAGCGGAATTCCGGCGCTGAGCTTGCGGTGCGCGTCGTCCAGTGCGGCGTGGGCATAGGTGCGGGTGTCCGCGGAATCGTAGGCCAGGGCGGCGGCAATGGGCTCGCCCTCCAGTTCGGCGATGAAGAGCGTCGCGGCGCCGGCAGGCATCAGCGAGCGGGCCACCTGGGTCAGATAGTCGTCGCTCTGCGGCTTGAAACCGTTGCGTGCCGCCGTGAGGTGCAGGAACGTCAGCAGCACGGATATCTCGGACGGGTCCTGGCTGGCGCGGAACGTCACACCCTTCTTGTGGATGTTCCGGTACAGGTTGCGGTTCACCGGCTTCATGTCCGCGAGGACGTCCTTGAAGTCCCGGTCCAGGTCCACGATCCAGCTCAGTTCGGGCTGCTGGTTGGCCGGGGCGGGCCGGAGTCCGCGCGTGCGCAGGATGGCGCCGGCGTCCGCGGCGGTGAAGCCGGCGTCGACAGGTTCAATCCGGACAAACACGGCCCCGCAGCTGCGCGCCAGGTCCGTCAGGGCCGCCAGGGCGGCGTCGAACGCGGCCAGGGACGCGGCGACCGGTCCGTAGGGTGCGTAGAGCAGTTTCCCGGCCGGGTTGCTTTCCTCGATGGCCAGGAAGCTCCAGCCGGGGCCGGAGCGCTCGTGGACTGTCCGCCCCACGCGGCGCTGGAAATCGGCCCATGCGGGGCTCTGCAGGAAGTAATCCATGGTGTCAGGCCTTCAGGGCGGTCGTGACGGCAAAGGCCAGGGCTGTCCCGGTGGCACCGGAGGCGGCGTGGGCATTCACCGGTGCCTCGGCCGCGGGCAGGAAGGCGCTTGCGCCGCGCTCCAGCCGCAGCTCGCCTTTGGGGGAGTCGAGGAGCAGGGATCCGGACACAACGATGATGACGGCGGCACCGGACTGGGCCAGCGGAACGGGCTCCGCGCCGGGCTCAAGCTCGATGCGCTGCAGCTGGAATTCGCGGAACGGGGGCCGGTAGACCTCCTGTCCCAGCATCGTGGTCTCGGGGCTGAGCATCGGCACGCCGGCGGTCTCAAAGGAAACAGTGCGGAGCAGCTCCGGCACGTCGACGAACTTGGGGGTCAGGCCGCCGCGCAGCACATTGTCCGAGGAAGCCATCACCTCGATGCCAAGGCCGTGCAGGTAGGCGTGGACGTTGCCGGCGGGCAGGTATACGGCCTCGCCCGGCGCCAGCGAGATCCGGTTGAGCAGCAGGGAGATCAGCACGCCCGGATCGCCCGGGTACTGTGCATTGAGTGTGACGGCGGTGGACAGCTCGGCCTGGTAGGGCGCCGTCGGGGCACCGGACATCAGGGCCGCGACAATCGCGGCCGTCGCCTCGGCAACCTCATCGCCGCCGGAGATCAGCCGTTCGAACGCCGAGCGCAGGGCGGTGGACTCCTCGGGCTGGGCCAGATCCGCCAGCAGCAGAGAAACCAGCGGCGGGAGTTCCAGGCCGGCCAGCTCAAAATCCGCCACCAGCAGCTCGAACACGGCACGCGCTTCCGCCGCGGGCCGGAAGCCGCACAGCGCCTCGAAGGGTGTCAGCGCGAAGATCATCTCCGGCTTGTGGTTGTCGTCCTTGTAATTGCGCTCCGCAGCCGCGCGGTCGACTCCGGCGGCCTCCTCGCGGGCGAATCCCGCCCGGGCCTGCTCGAGCGTCGGGTGCACCTGCAGGGAGAGCGGGCTGTCGGCGGCCAGGACCTTGAGCAGGAACGGAAGCCGGGGACCGAAGGCCGCCACGCTGTCGCTGCCCAGGTGGTGCTCCGGATCTTCCGCGATCAGCGCATCCAGGGCCCGGCGTCCGCCGTCGTCGGCGACCGCGGCGTGCGCGCCGGTCGAACCGGCACCGCTCGGGCTGAGCGCCACCGAGGGGGAGTCCGGGTGGGCGCCGACCCACAGCTCGGCCTCGGGGCCGCCGGAAGCCGCCCGGCCGAGCAGCCCGGCAATGGCTGTCCTGGAGCCCCAGGCATAGGGCCGGAGGACATTCTCGAGTTCGTACACTGCCTGGGTGTCCCTATCTGTTACGGAAGCCTGCTGCGGAAAAATTCGGCGCTGGAGTTACAGCGGCGCGCACTGGCCGTTGGTGGCGACCAGGTTGCGGATCGACTGTTCGTCGCCGTTGCGCTTGAACTGGTTGAGCATCTCCTCGGTGATCGGCTCGCCGTCGGGCGTTGTGGTCACCGGGGTGAAGTCCGACGGCGACTCCGCGGGCTGGGTGCCGGGCTGGCTGCCCGGCAATCCGCCGGCCGCCGAGAGAGGTCCGGCTGCCGAGAGCGGTCCGGGCGCCGCGTCCTGCGGCCGGATGCCGTCGACCGCGGCGCCGGCCGCGGGGGCGGGGGCGAGAAGGGCGTCGACCTTCTGGTGGATCTGATCGAAATCCGGAACCGTCGAGAAGGATGCGTCGAAGTCGGGCGGTCCGATGGTCAGCCGGCTCATGTCCTGGCCCTTGGCCTTCATGGCGAGGTCCACAAAGCTGCCGAGCTGGCCCGCGGAAACGTTGGAGTCCACCACTTTGGTGCCGGCCTTGGCGATGTCCTCGAATTTGGCCAGCAGGGTGGCCGGGTCGAGCTGCTTCAGCATGGCCTGCTGGACGCACTGCTGCCGCTGGATGCGGGCATAGTCGTCGACGAATTCGCGTGAGCGGCCGTACCAGAGCGCGTGGTAGCCGTCGAGGTGCTGGTCGCCGGCGGGTATCCAGCCGGTGGGCATGCCGTGGATGCCGTTGGCCTCGTCAATCATGTCGCCACTGAGGGGGACCCAGCCGCCGGCCTTGATCCGGATGCCGCCCATGGCATCAATGAGCTTGGAAAAGCCTTCCATGTCGACCAGTACGTAGGCCTGGACCTTGATGCCCAGGGTCCCGGAGACGGCTTCCATCGTGGCCTGCGCGCCCGGGTCCGCCACGCCGGGGTACAGGTCCTGGTGTTCGTTGGTGACCTCGGTGTTGATGGCGTTGATGAGGCATTCGTCGCCGCAGTCGTACCCGTCGGGGTAAATCTTGCGCATCGGGGAGTCTTCGCTGAACTGCGCGTTCTGCAGGTTGCGGGGGACCGAGATGATGGCGGTTTTGCCGGTCTTGGCGTCCACGCTGATGACGGAGAGGCTGTCCGGCCGGCGGCCGGTCCGGTCCGCCCCGGCGTCGCCGCCCATCATCAGGAAGTTGTACCGGCCCTCCGAGGGTTCCATGGTCGGCCCGTTGGAGAAGATGTTTCCGATGGCGTCGCGGCTGACGTTGAGCAGGTAGGCGGCGTAGCCCAGCGAGCCGCTGCTGAGGATCATCGCCAGCACGACGGCGAGGACGACGGCGGGGCGGACGCGGGGCGTCAGCAGCACGGGACGGATCAGCCGCAGGGTGTTGAGGAACAGGGCCGCCCAGCCCAGCGCCAGCAGCGCCAGGCCGATGATGAGCAGCAGCGAGGTCACCGGGCCGGTGATCAGGTTGATCAGCGTCGACCGGGATGCCACGAGGAGGACTGCCGCCAGGACGGCCAGCACCCAGACCGTCAGGGTAACGCGCAGCGCGGTCCGTCCCAGCCGCCGGTTGCCGGCGACAATCTGGGCGCTGCCGGGCACGAGCAGCGTCATCAGGACCAGCAGGAAGGCACGCTTGGTCAGGACCGGAGCGGCCGCCCCCGCGGGATAGCGGACGGGATCCGTGAGCGACGGCGCAGCCGTCGGGTTCCGCGGCGCCGGCTGGCGGGAGGGGGCATAACTGTTGGTCATCTGGTGATCCTTAACGGCTGCCCCGGGTGACGACGTTGGCGTCGGCGAACACTTCGCTCACCTTGTGCCGCAGGACCGCGCCCTTCCGGGTCGCGACGTCATTGAGCTCCTGGGCGAAGTCAAGCAGATCGGCGCGGAGCCGGGCCGCCAGGGGATCGGTGCCCGAGGCCAGCATGCGGACCGCCAGCAGGCCGGCGTTCCGGGCGCCGCCGATGGAGACGGTCGCCACCGGAACCCCGGCCGGCATCTGGACGATGGACAGCAGGGAGTCCATGCCGTCGAGGGTCTTGAGGGGCACCGGCACGCCGATCACGGGGAGCGGCGTGACGGAGGCGAGCATGCCCGGCAGGTGGGCGGCGCCGCCGGCGCCGGCGATGATGACGCGCAGTCCGCGTTCATGCGCGGTCTGGCCGTAACTGATCATTTCCAGCGGCATCCGGTGTGCGGAGACAACGTCGGCCTCAAAAGGGATGCCGAATTCGGCGAGGGCCTCGGCGGCGGCCTCCATCACGGGCCAGTCGGAGTCCGAGCCCATGACGAGCCCGACGATCGGGGTGTCGGCGTCGGGCGCTGCCGGGAACCCGGCGCCGGTGGACTGTGCCGTGCTGCTGCTGGCGTTGCTCGCGCTCATGCGTTCTCCTCGTGGGCTCCGCCTGCGGTGCGGGGCCGGGCCCGTCCGTTCCGGATGATGTTGGCGACGGTGGTGGCGCGTTCCCGGACGGAGTCGACGTCGGCGGCGGAACCGCCGACGAGGTTGACGTGTCCGATCTTGCGTCCCGGGCGGACGGCCTTGCCGTAGCAGTGGACCTTCGCCGCGGGTTCGCTGGCCAAGGCTGCGGGGTAGGCGGAGAACAGATTCTGGTTCTCGCCGCCCAGGAAGTTCTTCATGACCACCACGGGGCCGAGCAGGTCGGTGGCGCCGAGGGGCAGGTTCAGGATGGCCCGGAGGTGCTGTTCAAACTGGCTCGTCACGGAGCCGTCCTGCGTCCAGTGGCCGGTGTTGTGCGGCCGCATGGCAAGTTCATTGATCAGGAAGCCCGTTCCCACCCCGGGGGTTTCGAACAGTTCCACGGCCATCACGCCGGTGACGCCGAGTTCGCTTGCGATCCGGAGGGCGGCGTTTTCCGCCGCGGCCGCGACCTCCAGCGGGATGTCCAGTGCCGGGGCGATGACCTCGTCGCAGACGCCGTCGACCTGGATGGTGTGGACCACGGGCCAGGCCCGCGCTTCGCCGTCCGGGGTGCGGGCCACGAGTGCCGAGAGTTCGCGGCTGAATTCCACCTTGGCCTCCGCCAGCAGCGGCGACATCGCCGCGAACCAGTCCGCGGTGTCCGCAGCGTCCGCCGCGGAGTCCACGATCCGCACGCCCTTGCCGTCGTAGCCGCCGCGGGGGGTCTTCAGCACCACCGGCCAGCCGGTGTCATCGCCGAACGCGATCAGGGCGGCGACGTCGTCGACCGAGGCCCAGCGCGGATTGGGCAGTTCGAGCCGGTCGATGGCCGCCCGCATGACGAGTTTGTCCTGGGCGTTGACCAGGGCATCCGGTCCGGGGTGGACATTGACGCCGGCCCGCTGCAGGGCACGGAGGTGCTCCGTGGGGACGTGCTCATGGTCGAACGTCAGGACGTCCAGGCCGCGGGAGAACTCGAGCAAATGGTCCAGATCGGTGTAATCACCGACCGGGGCGTTGGCCACGGCTGAGACGGCTGAGACGTCCTCACCTTCGGCGAGGACGCGGAGCTCGAAGCCCAGGGCGGTGGCCGCGGGGGCCATCATACGGGCGAGCTGGCCGCCGCCAACCACACCGATCACAGGAAAAGTCACAAGCCCCAGCCTACCGAAAACCTCGCCAAATCCCGGCTTTTGGGAGTCCCGGTGCGGGTTCCGCGGGGTATTCACCCGCTTTCCGGCGGGGTTTGACCACCGACATTGCCGGCGTCCCGGCCGGTGGTCCGGGCGGCGGGCGGCCGGCTTCCGACCCGCGCAATCGCGGCCGGCGAACCGGGCGCCGGGGCGAGTTCCCGGGAATCGGCGCTAAAATGGGCAGTTGGCCCAATGGCCGACAGTTCAAGAGGGCCACGGAGGGTCATGATTACTACACTTAGCGAGCGCATGCGCGGGCTCGCCTCGCTCTTTTGGCGCGAAGTGGCCAAGTTCGGTGCGGTGGGCGGTGTTGCGTTCATCATTGACAACGGACTCACGTATTACCTGATGCACGGCCCGATGACCGACAGCGAGGCCAAGGCCCGCTTTGTCGGCGCGAGCATCGCAACGGTTTTTTCCTGGATTGCCAACCGCTTCTGGACCTTCCGCCACCGCCGCCAGGACAATGTACTCCGCGAGTTCCTGATGTTCATCCTGATCAACGGCATCGGCATCGGCATCTCGACCGGGTTCACCGCCCTGGCCAAGTACAGCTTCGGTGTCACGGACAAGAACATGCTGTTCCTCGCCGGCGTCGTGGGCATTCTGGTCGCCACCGTGGTGCGCTTCTTCGCCTACCGCTTCCTGGTCTTCAACAAGGAACTCGACGAGGAGCCGGAGTTCTCCCACGACCACGAGATCATGGAACGGCATCCGCACACCCACCCGGGCCCCGCCGTAGAGAGCAGCGCCCGGGAGAGCAGCGCCGTCGACAGCGGCGCCCGGGAGAGCAGCGCCGTCGAGAGCCGGGCCGTCAGGGATCCGGAGTTGCCGGGCCCGCACTCCTAATTTGCCGGGCCCGCACTCCTAAGGGGCGGTACGGCAGGCTCCGCGCCGCCGCTCCCTGGGACAGCCCTCAGCTGCCGTTGACGCGCTCGTCCGCGAGCAGTTTCTCCGTCACCGCGACGTCGGGGTGCACCAGCACCACTGAGCCGTCGCTCTTCCAGGCGCCCAGGGACTGGGCCAGGGCGGCCTCCAACCCGTCGGCCGCCGGAACCAGCAGCCGCACCCCGTCTTCGTGGGCCGCGGCGAAGCCGTCCAGCAGCTCACCGTGCGTGTGCGCCGTCCCCGCCGCACCCTGCACGGCCGTCCGTGCTGCCTCCGGATCAACGTGCGGCATAAAAACGTCACCGTGGGAGCGCACTTCGGCGGCATAATCCACGACGCCGGTGGGCAGCTCGCCCGGCCACCGCATGGCCAGCGCCGGCAGCGCCACTGCCAGGACGGCG
>DASWAW010000657.1:0-5025 GCA_036390955.1 Arthrobacter sp. | reverse complement strand
CTAGTTTGGTACTAGTTTGGTACCAACTATCACCCGGCGTCGTCGATCCACGACACGTCTTCCCAGCCGTCATTGACCCACGCGACCAGCTGCCCGCCGGTGATGACCTCAAGGTTCTCGGCGTCCCCCTGGGACAGGCCGTAGTGCAGCTCGCCGTCAGGCATCCTCACACCCCACCGCTTGCCCGGGTACTTCGCCAGCAGCTCGTCCAGCCTGTCGTTGCCGGCCCTGAACCCCTTCGGGGGAACTATTGGATCATCTTCCATGGCTTCTCCACTCGGTGTTTCTTCCTTACGATAGCCAGCCCGAGGTAGCCCCGGCGCTGGTAGACCGAGTTCATCGACCGGCCCAGGGCCACGGCGATCTCCTCGTAGCTCAGGGCGTTGATGTTCTCGCGGAGGTAGGTGTCGTCCTCGGCCGACCACTGCAGTTTCTTGTTGGTCTGCAGCTCCATGGGCGGACGGGGGGCGGGGACCCCGATGCCGCGGAGGATCCGGTCACGCTTTTTCTTGGCGTTGGTGCACTTGTGGCAGGTCTTCCGCCGGGCCTGGTTGTGCTTGCCGGCGTTGAGCATCGGGAAGCTGTCACCGTCGGCCAGCTCACCGCACGCCATGCAGGTCCGGGCCAGCACCGTCCGGGGGCCGGCGGAGTACGGCGAGTTCGGGCCTTTACTCGGGACGCGGGGAGGCATCGGGGCACTGCTCCACTCCAAGGAAGATCTCGGTGTACTTCCCGCAGTTGGTGCACCTGAGGGAGTGCTTGCACCAGTAGCGGTAGTCCCGGGGGCCTTCGGCCCGGCGCTTGAAGCTGTAGTAGATGGGGTACCAGTTGCAGCCCCTGGTGTTGGTGTAGTTGTGGTTGATCACGATCTCGGTGACGTGCTCGACACCGACCTTGCCGCGGCACCACTTGGCGGTGTTCTTCCGCTTGTTGGTCTGCCGGACGGTCTGCTCGCGGAGTTGATCCTTGGTCTTATCCCAGCTCACTGGTTCAGCTCCCCGATATTGCCGGCCAGGCACTCGATGTGGCAGTAGTGCATTTCCGACGTCAGATCGGCGGTGAGGTGCGGCATCAGCACCCCCCGGTCACCGTGAACAAACGAGTGGCCGCACAGGATGCACTCCTCGTCGCTAGGAGGGAACGGCACGTGCAGGGACTCGTCGCTGCACACCGCCGCACGGAAGCTGGCGCTGGGCCAGGGCTCACCAAACCAGTTCATGCCCCCAGTTTAGTTGGTGGCCATGGCCGGCAGTCCGATGAGGGTGAAGATGCCCATCAGGGCCAGGGACTGCCAGAAGTTGAAGGCCAGTGCGGGGAAGGCCAGGTTCATCAGCAGCATCAGGATGAAGGTCACGAGACCCAGGACCACCGCCACCCCGAAGAGGACGGCGGTGGCGGTGAGGATGGTTTTCAGCATGGCGGGTCCTAATCGTTGGGGGAGGCCGGCCTCATGCGCAGCCCGGAGTTGAGACGGTTGGTGATCCGGGCCACGGCCCGGTGCTCGGCGACCTGCTCGGCGTTGCGGGACAGGACTTCCTTCATGGCGTATTTCTTGAAGAGGACGGCCTTCTGGCCGTCGGTCAGATAACTGAAGGCCTCGGAGATGTCGGCACGTGCCTCGACGTCGGGGCAGTCACCGGCCTGGCACCACACCACATCGCCCAGGAAGCGGCGCACCATGCCCGGGGTGTACAGGAAGGCGCCGGTGGCGTACATGTGCCGGTTCCTCTGGTCCAGGCAGTAGTTCCGGGCCGCACGGCGGGCCATGTGCTTGATCAGCAGGACGTCCCGGCCCTCGTAGTGCTTCCAGTTCGCCAGCATGTGCTCCCAGATGGCCTGGGCCACATCGTCGATACTGAACAGGCGCGAGTTCTTCCACTCGCTGCCGGCTACGTCATAGACCAGCGGCTCCAGCTGCAGGTAGAGGTCGGTGTCCATGGGTGCCGTCAAGTCCAATCCTTCAATCATCTAGTTGACTTTCTGCTGCCGGGTGGTGGTCGCGTCCTGCAGTTTGGTGCTGCCACGGACCCAGGCCCCGCAGTTCTTGCACTGGTACAGCCGGTAGCTCGTGACGAACGCAAAGGCCACGCCGTCGCGTTCGAGCTTGGTCCCCCCGCACGCCCAGCAGGAATGCTCGGAGCCGTCCATCTGCCCGAGGTGGGGCACGGCGGTGAGCCAGGGCAGCAGGTAGTGGTAAAGCTTCTCGGTGAGCTTGACGTCCTGCATGGCGTAGGTCGCCATCTTCTTCCAGGCCCCGTCGTCGCCGGCCATGCACTTGACCCAGAGTCCGAAGCCCTCGTGGTGTGTCTTGTGGCCGATGCCCAGCTGCTGGGAGATGAAGTCGAGCTTGTTGGAGGCAAACTTGAACTGCCGCTTGGCCACCCTCATGAGGTCGATCTGCTTATACGGCTTGGGGGGCATAAGCCCCGCCAGCAGGAATTCCCTTTGCATGTGGGGGATGTCGAAGCTGATGCCGTTGTAGGTAACAACGACGTCGGCCTCGGAGAGGAGGCGGTGTGCCGCCTCCACCATGCCGGCATGGGTATCGGCGTGGTCGGAGTGGAAGCCGGCCGTCTTCTCGCCCAGCCATTTGTAGGCGAAGCCGAAGACCTGGCCGGGCCGGATGATCTGCCCGATGGAAACGTTCTGGTCCCACAGCCCCCACGTGTAGACCTCATGCGGCATGGTCTCGATGTCGAAGAACAGGATCCGCAGGTTGTGCCGGGGCTTGCCCCGGGCGATCCGGCGGACCGCCTCCTCCAGCTCACTCATCCGGGTCCCACGTCCCCTTGATCTTCCCGCGCTTACCATCCCAGACGCTGTATGTGCCGGCGTCGGGATCCAGTCCGGCCCGCGCCACCATGCCTTCCAGGCAGTCCACCATCAGCCGCTCGACAAAGTCCCTATCCCTGGCCTTGGGCTTCTTGACGGCCACGTAGAAATCACTCATCCAGGGCAACCCTGCCGATGGCCAGCTTCTCCCGGTAGGCCTGGACCTGCTTGCGGTCCACGTCGTAGCCGATCTCGCGCATGGCCGAGGCGACCTGTGCGTGGCTGTAGGTCTCATCCCGGATGATCCGCCGGAAGGAGGCGCGGTTGGCCGGGGACATACCGTCGTAGGCTGCCTCTACCCTGTCGTAGCGCAGGCGCGGGGCGCCGATGGCGGCTGCCAGATCAGCGCTCAAGAGGGGCCTCCTCGGTGGTGTCGGTCCACAGCTCGTACTGCTCGTAGGGATCCTCGACCTGCTCGGCGTAGCCGAGGGCGATCCCGACCGCCTCGCCCAGCTCCTCCAGGGTGGCATCGTTGACGATGGTGATCTCCTCCTCCATCAGCCCGGCGTACTGCTCGGACTCGTGGACGTCGGCCTCCTCGTCGTCCAGGGTGCGGGTGATGCGCCACACCGAGGAGTTGATCTTGGAGAAGGACAGCTCGCCGGCGGCGAAGAACGGCCCGGCCAGGTTGTAGATCATCTGGGCCTCGTTGGGGAAGCGGACGTCGGTGAAGACCACCCGCTCACTGGCCTGCCGGCCGAGGGCTTCCAGGGCCTCGTTGACCCAGAACTCCGGGTCACGGGTGCGCAGGGCCTCGGTGCCCAGGCGCTGCCAGAGCCCGCGGACCTCGTCCCCCCAGGGGGAGTCCTTGATGGTCTCGTCGTCGTAGCCGTTGAGGTAGAGGTCCGACAGGCGCAGCTCCTCGACCTCGGGCTCGCACTCCTCACAGCTGCAGATCTGGTAGATGTCGTACCCCACGATGGGGTCCAGGTCCCGGAGCATTTCCTTGACCGGGTCCGCGAAGCTCATCTTCGTGAAGCCGTGGTCCCTGACCAGGATGTCGGCGACGGTGTCCTTGCCGGCACTGATATTTCCACTTAAGCCAATTACGATCATCAGAGAACCCTCATTCCTGCATGCGACGTGCGGTTGATCAGCTTGTTGGGGACGAACTGGTGCGGCTCGACGCAGTAGGCCACGCCGTTGCTCAGGCGGACAATGATCTCGTCGTCGATCAGCTCGATGGCGGACACGTGCTCCGGCCGGATCAGGACGGTGCCTTCCATGTCGGAGAGCGTCAGCTCCAGGAAGTAGTTCATGCCGTCTCCTTCGCTACCCACTTGGCACCTACTCCGTCGTCGTCGAAATAGATGGTCACGATGCCGTTGCGGGGGTTGTTCCCCTCCCGGCGGGCCCGGTCCACCGCCATCCTGGCGGCGAACTTCATGCCGTCATTGAGGTCCTTCATCCGGACGTAGGCATGGAACTCGATCGGCACGGGCCGGATGTTGAAGTTGTGGAAGCTGTCACTCATTCGGTCTCCCGGTAGTCGCTGATGTGGAGGACTTTGCCCTTGGTGATGCGGGCGTTGTAGTAGAGGTGGAAGAACGAACCGGAGCTGCCCTGCTCGATCGCCCTGTTGGTGACGTAGACGTTGCGGAACCGCAGCCCCTCCAGGGCGGGCAGGTTCTCCAGGGTCCGTGTATCGCCGGCGGGGAACCAGGCATGGTCGGCGAGGTCCTGCTCGTCGGCCCCAAGCAGCAGGTCCCAGTCAGGGGGCTTCCTCATCGCAACCAGCCGATGATGAGAAAGCCCAGCGCGAGCAGGAAGGAGATGGAAAATGCGTACTTCCTCACTCGTCCACCTCGGTATCCAGGGGGCCGAACTCGCCGCGGCGCAGCGGCAGGTAGTCCTTGGGTCCCAGGGAGATGGGGTCCGTGGGGGAGTGGACCGGCAGGACCTTGACGGGGTACTCCTCGTCGTCCCACTCCGGGGCTCCGCCCCGGGCCTCATAGAAGCTGGGCTCGGCAATCTCCGCCACCTTGCAGACCCGGCCTTTCTTGTACTGGCCGATGTCAACCAGGAGTTTGATCCGGTCGCCCACTTGTACCTTTGCCATCAGTTCCTCTCGCCGTCGGGCGTGCAGTGTTGCGGCCAGGCCAGCGGCCACGCCGTATTGGTTGATCAGTTCATTGCCGTTGTTCACCAGGAACCGCATGGCCCGCATGGCCCTGGCCTTGCCCCAGACGGTGA
>DASWAW010000656.1:0-2469 GCA_036390955.1 Arthrobacter sp. | reverse complement strand
GAGCGTACCTTCCCGGTGCACTCCCCGATCATCGATAAGATCGAGCTCGTCTCCAAGGGCGACGTGCGCCGCGCCAAGCTGTACTACATGCGCAACCTGCGTGGCAAGGCCGCGAAGATCAAGGAAAAGCGCGACTTCCAGACCGCGAAGTAAGTCTTTTTCAGACTTCCACCGCGGGTCCACGGACCGTGTCCGGCCAGCGCCGGAGCATCCGCAACAGCGCTGTTCACGTCAGAAAAGCGCTCTAAGGATACGGATCATGGAACACACAAAACGCCAGCCCAGGAAACTTGGCTGGCGTTTTGTGTTGCCGGCCGTTGTGCTCGCCGTGATCATCAGCGGACTGGTCCGGTCTCTGTGGCTCGACGTCTACTACATCCCCTCCGCCTCCATGGAGCCGCTCTTCCGTGAGGGGGACAGGATCCTCGTGTCGCGGACGGACTTCCGCGCCGAACCGGTGGGCCGCGGCGACATCGTCGTCTTCGACGGACGGGGCTCCTTCGCCCCGCTGAACAGCGGTCAGGGCCCGGTGCTGGACTTTCTCGGCGACGTAGTGCACTGGATCGGTCTCTCCGGCGGCGAGAACACTTACATCAAACGCGTCATCGGGCTGCCAGGGGACCATGTCGTCTGCTGCGACGCCGGCGGGAAACTCACAGTCAACGGCCAGCAAGTTGCGGAACCCTATCTGTATGCGGGCGACGCCCCGAGCGAACAGAAGTTCAGCGCGATCGTTCCCCCGGGCCGGCTCTGGCTGATGGGGGACCACCGATCCATGTCGGCCGATTCCCGCAGTCTTCTGGGGGCCCCCGGTGGTGGCATGGTGCCGCTGGAGCGGGTGATCGGCAGGCCGGTCCAGATCATCTGGCCGCTTGATAGATTTACAGCAGTAGCACGGCCCGCCGAGGCCGCCACGTCGACAGCGAAGAACGGACAGTAGATGCCCGAGACCGGACCCCGGACTCCTGATCCGCGGGGGCAGGACCAGCCCCGGGTAACCTCCGCAGCGGTCCCCGCCACCGAGGACCCCGCCCCGGCTCCGGTGCGGGACGCCCCGGCGCTGGAGACCTCGGGGCAGGACGCCCCAGCGCCGGAGGCTCCGGCGGGTTCGGCTCCGGCCCGGGACATCCCGGCCACGGGCGGACCGGCGCACGCGGGAACCACGTCGAAACGCGCGCGCCGGGCGAAGTCCCGGGAGCGGCACAGTCCGCTGTTCCTCTGGGCGAAGGAAGTGGCCACGGTGGTGCTCGTCGCCATTGTGCTGTCTTTCCTGATCAAGACCTTCCTCTTCCGGGCCTTCTACATCCCGTCCGAATCCATGGTCAACACCCTGGACGTGAACGACCGCATCTTCGTGAACCTTCTGGTCCCGGAGCCGTTCGCCCTGCAGCACGGCGACGTCGTGGTGTTCAGGGACACGCAGGGCTGGCTGGTCCCTGCGGCGGCGAAGGAATCCGGCCCCTTCACCTGGGTGCAGGACGGACTGACCTTCATTGGCCTGCTGCCGGACAATTCCGAACAGCACCTCGTCAAGCGCGTCGTCGGGCTTCCCGGGGACCATGTCGTCTGTTGTGACGCCGGCGGGAGGCTTATGGTCAACGGCGCGCCGCTGGACGAGAGCTACATCAACCCTGCCGAAGTGCCCCAGGTCCGCGATTTCGACGTCGTGGTCCCCGCCGGCAAGGTCTGGGTCATGGGCGACAACCGGAACCATTCCGCCGACTCCCGGTCCCACACGGACAGCAACGGCGGCTTCGTCGACATCGCCGACATCGAGGGCAAAGCTGCGGTCATTGCCTGGCCGCTGAACCGCATCACGGCCCTTGACAACTACCCGGACGTCTTCCGCGACGTGCCCGCCCCGGCAGGAAAGTAGCGGCCGACATCATGTCCGAAGCCCCCACCCTCGACTACGAGCGCCGCTTCCGCAGCTCCGGCGCCCGGCTCCTCGCCGGCATCGACGAGGTGGGCCGCGGCGCCCTCGCCGGGCCCGTCAGCGTGGGCATCGCCGTCGTGGATCTTTACCAGCAGAAGCTGCTCGCCGATGTGCGGGACAGCAAGCTGCTCAAGGTGGCAGACCGCGAACGGCTGGTGCCGCTGGTCAAGAGCTGGTGTGTGGCCTCCGCCGTCGGTCATGCCTCGGCCAATGAGATCGACGCCCTCGGCATCATCGCCGCGCTCCGGCTCGCCGGCACGCGCGCCTGGCTCGCGGTCCTCGCATCCGGGGTGACCCCGGACGTCGTGCTCCTGGACGGCAGCCACAACTGGCTCTCACCCGAAACACAGCCATCCCTGTTCGATGTCGGGCCGGCGGAGCCGGCCTGCGAGGCGCCGGTGCATACGCTCGTCAAGGCGGACATGCAGTGCCTGAGTGTTGCCGCGGCATCCATCCTGGCCAAAGTGGAACGTGACGGCATGATGCGCGAACTGCACAACGAATATCCGGCCTTCGGCTGGGACGAGAACAAG
>DASWAW010000655.1:0-16041 GCA_036390955.1 Arthrobacter sp. | reverse complement strand
TCTGTGTGCGGCGCCAGGCGCTGGCCGTCATAGGCTTCCCATATGGGAGTTCTCGGAGACAGCATGCAGACGGCTATGACCGTTCAGATCAGGGCAGAAATAGCGGCCCTGGGCTGGAAGCAGTCAGACCTGGCCGCTGCTGTCGGGATGCCTACCAGCTCGCTGCACCGTTACCTGGCCGGCGTCCGCGACATTCCGCTGCCGGTGTTTATCGAGATCGCCCACGCGCTCGGCCTTTCCCTGACGGAACTGCTGGCTCGAGGCCAGCGCCGCCAGGACAGCAGCAACGTCCACTGACCCGAAGACTGTCAGGGCAAAGAAGAAGCCGTCCCGGTGTGTGGCCGGGACGGCTTCGGTTCGTGGACGCTCAGCGCGCGTGGCTATTCAGCGGTCGGGTCGTAGCTCTCGAGCCCGTACTTGGCGGGGTCCTTGCCGACGATGGCGGCGTACTCGACCGGGTAATATTTCCGGGCTGCCTTGTGGGCGTGGGCGACGTCGGCGGCCGGCATGTCCTGGTGGTGGGTGAGGATTGCCTTGCTCCATGCACAATCCTGTTCGTACCAACCCGCTGGCTCAGCCCAGGCCGGATCGACCTCGTCGGCGCGCTGCGGGGAGAGCTTGAAGCCGCCGTGCCCGGCGGTCCAGACCGCGTCGATGCCGACGGCGACCGGGTCGGTGCCCTGCAGCGGGCCCCACGGGGAGCGGGAGCCTTCGCCGATGTGGTTGTGCTCGTAGCGGGCCGCCCGTTCGCGGATCGCCTTGGTAGCCGTCTTGGCGTCGTCCAGGGAGTCGTAGTGAGTCTGTCCGCTGAGCACGAGCGGACGGTTGTTGCGGAAGTCGATGACCTCGGCGCGGGCACCTTCCTCCCGGACATCGGTGGTGATGCGGGCCTGGACGGCGTTCACGTACGAGTTGTAAACATCGGTGTGCTCGTCCCCGCTGAACTCCCAGACGGTGCCGTCCGCATCCTTGAACGGACTGGAGACGCGCGCAGGGGCGGCAAGTGTGGGAACGGTGTCGGAGTGGACGGTCTTTGCGAACTCGCCGCCGGAAGGAACCCCGGCGTCGACGCGTGCTGGTGTGATGGTCATACTCATCTGTGTGCGGCTGCTCCTGCGGATGCTCATCGCTCAGTCCTCGTCGAGTATCCAGGTATGCCCGGAGGCTTTGGCGACGGACTCCATCCAGTCTTTGACGCCGGCGACGTACGGGAAGGGCAGGTCCGGGCTGAACTGGCGGGCGGTGTAGTCCACGACGTACATGCCGTCGGCGTCGGCAACCAGGATGGCGACGTGCTGGCCGCCGATCTTCCGGGAGATTGTGATCTCATCGACCCATTCGGCGCCGAACGCGGACGCGCCGGCCTCTTCGATGACCTCGTTGGTCGCGGCCCAGCAGTTACCCAGCGCCAGGCGCGGGTCGCCGAGCTGTCCCAGTGTCACCGTGGTCTGCCGGGCCGGGGAGTGGTCCATGATTTCCAGGTCGGAGTAATCTGCCAGGACCCAGGAGGCGGCCTCGTACCGGCGGGCCAGGTGCAGGTCCGGGGCGGGCTCGGTACTGATTGCTGCGGCCGGCAGGGCCAGTGACGGTTCGGTGTGGGCTGCCGGGGTGAAGCGGCCGGTGTCGGCGCGCGGGTGCGAAGCCTCGGTGAAAGTGCTCATGCCTCTCTGTGTGCGGCGCGCTCACCGGGTATAGGAAAGGGCCCCGCGGTGGCAGGGCCCTTCAGTGGTGCGGGACTACTTGCGGCGCAGGAACTTCGGCAGCATGTCGGTCCAGCCGACGAAGTTGCCTTTCGTTTCGGGGGCCTTCACGCCGCCGGTGTGGATACCGGTCAGGTGGGCGGCCATGCCGCTGATTGCCTCGCCGGTCTCGGTGATTTCGTCGACGACCTTCTCTGCGGCCGCGACGGGCCCGGTGCGGGACCTGCGGTTCATCTGGCGTCGAAGATCGCGGGAGATGGGCTGCCCGGACTGCTCCGAAAGGCGGGAGAGGTTCTCGAGCTCCCGGTCGGTGAGCGTTTTGAGCTCCACAGCCTTCTTCGTGTCCCAGTCCATGACCGTGTCGAACCCGGAGAGAAAACCGATACTCCGGGTCGGCCCGTCAGGGTCCGGTTCGCATTTGAGCATCTCGAGCCTGAAGAGGCCCTCGGCGCGCTTCTCCGGCGCGAATCGGCCGCCGGACGGAACGCCGGCAGCGACGCGGTTCTTCTTCCTCATGATTCTTCTCCTGTCCCGGGTCAGTCGTTGTCGGGGCCGTTGCGGACCCAGTTGCGCATCATGTCGACCTGGTTCGCGTACGCGGCGGACCGGCCCGGGCTCAGCTGGTTGTTCAGCCAGGCCAGGTTCAGTTCTGTGTACAGGTCCGCGGAGTCCCCGTAGCCGCGGACAGCGAGACGGGCCAGGGCCGGGCGGTCAGCGGAGCGCATGGATCCGGCGATCGCCAGGGCGCCGGCGTCAGACAGTTCACGCTTCATGTACCGGTCGGCGACGAGGGCTTTGACGTCCTCGGGGTGCATGCGCATGGCAGCTCCCCGGGCGGCGTAACGGTCCTCGACGGAGGAAGAGCGGCTGATTTGCTCGCGCAGCAGCCGGCCGAGCGAATCGGAGCCGAACGTGCCGGGGTCTGACTCGTTGTGCAGGGCCACGATCCGGGTGCCGTTCCAGGCGGCTTCGACGACGGAGCCTTCGGTGAGCGGGGCATCCGTCAGCGATGTGCTGCATTCGATGGAGACTTCCTCCCAGTCGGTGTTTTCCAGGTCCGCCTCGTAGCGGTCGCGCAGGAAGTCTTCGATCTGGGCGGTGTGCCGCTCCAGGTAAGCGTCCTGGCCGGCCTCGTTGGTGCCAAGGTCCGTGGCCGGAAGGATGTCCTTCATGTTCAGGGTCTTCCCGGCGGAGATCGTGTAGCCGGTGCCGTCATCGACATGGGACCGGGTCACGTTCAAGGTCTCGATCACATCGCCGTCGGCGAGCTCGTTGTAGTTCTCCGACTCGCCGGGGGCGACGGTGACGGGGCGGGTCGCGGGGTCGGCGAGGGCGAGGGAAGATTCGGCGTGTGCGGTGGCACTGAATTCGCCGCCGGTGGGGATGCCGGGCTGGACTCGGTTCTGGTTGCTCATGCCCCTCTGTGTGCGGCGCAGACCCAACGGTGTCAACGACCCGCAGGATCATTGTCGGCGGGCGTGCTGATGTCCGGCCGGACAAACAGCAAGCGGGCCGGATAACCGGCCCGCTTGCTGGAGTTGCTGACGCAGGACACACCATGGCAGGGAGCAAAAGATTCTCCCCGGCATGAACTTCGCTTCGCGGTCCGGATATAAGCAACAACCAAAAAAGATCCGGGGCGATGACGTTGACGCCGCTCTGGACCTCATGTGTACGGCGTCCCGGAAACCTCTCCCCGGCAGGGATCTTCGGCGGGACGGCCTACTTTGACTCGGTCAGAATCAAATTGAGCCCATTTTTCGGGTGATACGTCCAGGACGCAGCCATCTTGTCCCAGGATGCTCTCTGCATGCCGTCCAAAGCCCGGGTCGCATCTATTTGGCTCACGACACTGTCCGGCACCGCCGCGGCCAAGAGGACACACGCCATATCTCGGGCGGAGAGACCGGTGACTTTGGTGATGTTGGCATAGTTGGGATCCGCCGGCTCACCCTTCAAGGTGACCGTGTAACCGGCATCCCCGACGGTGGCATAAGCACTATTGGCACTGGTGTCCAGTTTGCACGAGCGGACTCCCTTCTGGATCAGGGACTCTGCAGAGGCCGACGACGTTGCAGCCGCGGGGGTTTTAGACTCGGACGCGCCGGCGGCCCCGCCGCCGCAGCCGGCCAGGGCCGCCACCAGCAGGGGGAGTACCAAGGTCCGGCCCCGACCCGGAAGACCCCTGGCGGGCCCGTGCCGGTCCAGCACGATGGCGCCGCGTCGAATCGAACGGTTTGAGACCATGGTTCCCCCCAGATATGTAGATGTCGCCCCAGAGTATGGCTCTCTCCGGGAAAAATATAGGGCGCGGACCGGTGGTTCAGGCCAAGAGAAAGCCGGGGCCGGATGATCCGGCCCCGGCTTCCGCCTTTGGTGGCGCAGGCCGCTCCATTTCAGGAACCATGGGGTGGCTCCCGGTGCGGCCTTCGTTTCAGGTGGGGCGACCATGAAGTGACCCCGGTGATGACGTTGACGCCTGCGGCCTGTTCTACAGGAATTCGGCACCGATGGTTAGCCGGCCCAGGCCATCTTCTTGAGGTTGAAGCCCTGCATTTCCAGCGCCGGGTAGATGACCTCGCGCCAGTTCCGCCAATCGGTGATGCGCGGCAGGTCCTTGGCGCCGGTGCCGGGTGCGTTGTACGGCTGGCCGTAGTAGATCTGCTGCCAGGCCGGAATGGCCGAGCCGGTGACGTGAGGCTTGTCATCGATGAGCAGATTACCGAAGACACGGGTCTTGTCATGGGTCATGGTGGTCCGGCGCGTCCATGCGTGGCCGAGGTGTTCCTCGATGCAGGCGAGCTTCTCGGATGTGCACGTCGGGCTGGTCGGGTACGGGGTGGTGACGATCTCGACGTCGAAGCCCTCGTCGAGCATTTCCTCGTGGGCCTCGACCGCGTACGGCAGCGGCTTCAGGTTCCGGTAGAAGCCTTCGGCGTTCATGGCCGCGGCCAGGATGTCCTTGTTGTAGTCGTCGTCGAACATGTAGTCGAAGTGGGTGCGCTGCGCGAGCGGGACGATCGGGTAGTTCGGATCCCTCAGCAGCAGCTGGTGATCGAGCTCATCGCTCCATTCGAAGATGTTCCCGTCGGCGTCCGAGAGGATGACAGCCTTTCCGGCATGATGGCGCGGCAGAGTAAGCGTATTCATGGACAGCATGTGTGCGGAGGGGCCGTTCGTCGTCTTCATGGCTGGAGGCTACCGCCGGGGACTGACATCCTTGGCCGGGTTCACTTGCCGTCTCCGGGGTTCTGGTGCCAGGAAGGGCCGGCCCGCGACTGCCGGACCGACCCTTCCTGGCTCCCGGCGGAACCTCAGATGCGGATCACCTCCTGATTAGGCGGCCTGCAGGGCCGGGTAGTTCTGGTCGGCGGTGATGGCGTGCAGCGCGGCGGTGTCGGCCAGGGTGGCCCAGCCGGAGCGGTTTTCGTCCTGGCCGCGTTCGGTGAGGTCATCGTCGCTGTCGTAGTCGGCGGTTTCGATGAGCAGCTCGTACGGGTGGTCCGGGTTCAGGACGTAGCCCGGGTCTTCCCAGTGCTTCATCTCGGTGTGGACGGCGAACCGGATGAGCTCGACGTGGCGGTCGCGCTCCGTGGCCGGCAGGTTCGGGAACGCGGCCTCCAGGCTGCGGACGGCATCGGGACGGGACTGTGGTGCTTCCCCGTCGATCCAGTTTTCCGGGTACGAGTCCCGGAGCATGTCAGTGGTCTTGGAGGCGCGGATGATTTCCCGGATCGGTGCCTTCGGCAGGGACTGGAGGGCCTTGGTGAGCTCGGCGCCGCGGGCGGCTTCGAACTCGGGGCTGAAGTCCGGCCCGGCCGGGGCGAGGTTCAGGGCGGGTTCGGCGTGCGGGAAAGCGGTGAAGCGTCCTCCGTCAGGATTTCCGATGGAGACGCGGGGCGGTGTGGCGATGGCGGTCATGGGTGGTGCTCCTCTCGATACTTCCCATGTGTGCGGCGGGCCACGATGTCGGCAACGCCAAAGAAAGATGCCCAATGTCGCACTTGTGCAGCAGACAAACGCCGGGCTATCTGCTACCGGTGGTAGTGCACCTAGTCTTGATCCCATCGCCTGCCCGAGAGGACCTCATGACCCGCGCTGCCCTGTCCCCGGATGACCCGGTTTACGACGAGATCCTCGAGGCGTGTCTGAGCTATGGTCCGGCGGTGCAGACCATAGCGGTCGGCCCGCTGTTCGACCGGCACCTTGGAGTTCTTTCCGTCTCTGGAAAGCTCAGTGTGCTCCTGAACCGGGACCTGGAGATCACCGTCTGGTCAGGGACCCGGTCCGGTGCCCCGTCCAAAGCGGCCGACCCGCCCACCTGGATCAAGGTCACTGTCACCGAAGGGGAAACGACCGAGGAAATGACCGGGAAGGTTGGATCCGGTGACGTCATGGAGATGGCGGATGAGGATGAGAGGTCCTGGACACAGGTCGCCATGGGCCTGCTCCTCGAGATCCTCTACCTTGCCGAACCGGGCCATGACGGCCTTAGCGGGGCCGCACAGGTCCGCAGCTACATCCAGTTGAGCACCGCCTGCCAGGAGGGCCTGCGGCTCGCCAGGCACGAACAGGACGCCGAGTTCGACGACTACGGCGCGGACGATGAATATGACGACGATGATGAGTTCGGGCACGGGCACCATGACGGTCACGACGGGCATGGGAACCCGCACCACATGGAATGGCATCACGCCGTCGACAACTTCACCCAGCAGTGCCGCTACGGGTTCCTGTTCCGGATCACTGTGGAGGAAAGCCCCTACGGTGCCGCGAATGTCTCCGCGCTCATCAGCCCGCCCGGCATGAAGGACCTGCTGCCGGTCAAAGTGTTCATGCATCAGGGCGAGCTGGAGACAATGCCGGGCCACTGGTACGCCGCCGGCGAGGCGATGTGTCCGGCCCACGGCGACGACGTCGACATCGTCGGGCTCGTTTCCGGCTTCCCCGTGGAGAGCCAGGCCTTCATCGCTCACTCCCTGGAGCACCTGCACTCAACCAGCCATGTGATCGTGGACATTCTGGAAGGGAAGCTTCAGGACATCGCGGAGGCCGTCGAACTGCTCACCGACACGGATGAGGAGGCGCGGGATCTTTCGCTCGAACTGTTCACCGTGGAGATGGCTGACACGATCGCCGGGCTCAACGGCATCGCGCGGCTGCACACGGGCGGCCCTCAGGAGGCCCGCGCCGACGCCTGACCCGGGGAGCGCCGCCGGCTGTTCCGCACACATGGGGGCAATGACCACCAATGCCATGCCTGCAGAACTCGCTGCCCTCGACACGAGACGCAAACAGCAGCGCAGGCCGGATCCGTCACACCTGGACACGTGGATGGAAAGACTAGGACGTGTCGAGGCGTTCGTGGCCGCCACCGGAGACTTTCCCAGGAGCTCACACGCGCTGCCGATGTCGGAGACACTGCTCTACAGATGGGTTCTCACCCAGCGTCGGCGTGGGCTGAGCCCGGCCTACCGGACCATCCTCGATGAACGTATCCCCGGATGGGACGACCCCGTCCATCTCTGGGACCAGGCATTCGCCCTCCGGGTCCAGGAATTGAAGATATACCGGGACGCCTACGGTAAGTGGCCGTCATTGCGTTCCACGGATCCGCGCGTGGCAGCCCTGGCCGGATGGGTAAACAACACCCGGACGGCAGCGAAAGAGGGGGCGCTCGCACCGGACCGTCAGGCTCTGCTGGACAGCCAGGTGCCGGGCTGGAACGACACCGTGGAGCAGACCTGGCAGCGGACGGCGCGCGAGATCGCCGAATTCACCGCCCGCAACGGCCGCAAGCCGTCCTCCGGCAGCGGTGAACACAGCGAACGCCGGCTGGCCCGGTGGACGGATGACCGACGCCGTGGCAGGAACATGACGCCGGAACGCGATGCCTTCCTGGATGACGTGCTTCCCGGATGGCGGATCGGAATGAAGGGCGGACGCCCGCGTATGGCCGCCTGAGCGGACGACCTGATCAGCCCAGCCGGGTAAGGTTGGTGTGCCCGTTCGGGCCCCACCTCTGAAGGAGCTTCACTGTGACTGACCCCGCGACTCCGGCGACTATTGCTGGCGGTCCGACGCTGGCCCAGTTGATCCTCGCCCGCAAGGACGGCCGCAGCTATGAGCAGATGTCCGCGGACTGTGGCGGCCAGCCGGCCGGGCGGCGCCTGCAGCAGTTGACGATGCCTTCGATTGTGATGCGCGCCTTCCCGGATCCGGCGACCATTACTGCTGTCGCAACCGGCCTGGGCGTCAGTGTCGTCGAGGTCGTGCTGGCCAGCGCCCGGTCCCTGGGGCTTCCCGTGGACGGTGCGCGGGCGGACATGATCAACATCCCGGGTGCCGGTTCCCTCCCGGAAGATTCACGGCAGGCGGTCATTGACGTGGCCCGGGCGCTGGTCAGCGCCCACAGCTGACGGGGCTGCCGGCCCTGAATTTGTCCGCGAGCGGGGCTAGCGTCTACTTTGGCCCTCCGGGGCTCCCGGCTGGTGTCTACCAGGCGGGTAGCAAGCATTGAGGAGTCTCGCCGTGGCAGCAGTATCCGGTTCAGATGGACCGACCCTGGCCAGGCTGATCCTGGACCGCAAGATGGGGCGCAGCTTCGAGAAGCTCTCCGAGGACTGCGGTGGTGAACCGGCTGGCCGCCGGCTTCAGCAGATGACCAACACGGGCCGTCCGATGAGGAATTTCCCGGACCCGGACACCATCGCCGCCCTGGCACGGGGTCTGGGCGCCAGTGAGAAGGAAGTCCTCCACGCCTGTGCCCGGTCACTGGGACTGAGGGTCGGCCACGATGAGCGTGCGCTGACGATTGCCGGGGCCGGAGACCTGCCCGAGGACGCGGTCCGGTCGATCATGGATGTGGCGCGGGCGCTGATGAGCGCCCACGGTATCCGCTGACCTAGTGGCCCGGGAGAGTCAGCCCCGACGCCATGGCCACCAGGCTGGTGAGCCCGGATTGGCCCATGCCGACGATGGTGCCGCCGACGCCGAAGATCGCGTAGCCCCCGATGGGGACCAGCAGCAGCCATTCGCGCATGGACCCGGCGTGGCCGAGGACCGGGATGGTCATGTAGCCGTTGGAGTGCCAGCAGGCGTTGAGGATCGGGATGTTCTTGAACGCCTTGGGCGGCTTGATCGCGAACGGCCAGGTCAGGTTGCAGCCTTCGGTGGTCATCATGTCCCCGAGGATGTGAACGATGACGCCAACGCCCATGGCAATCGGGAACCAGCCCTGCTCCTGCGGGGCGAAGAACGCGATGAAGGCACCGAACGCCAGACCGACGGCCCAGGGGGACTTCCGCATCGAGTCGGGGATGATCTTGAGGGCTTTCGCGGCGAACGCGACCAGCAGCACGGAGAGGATGCCGGCGCCCGGGTAGATGGTGCCGAAGGGTTCCAGCTGCATCGTCCACAGTCCGGCGAGCCAGGCGATGAACACGAACGCGATGATCCCGACGATGGAGTGGGTGCCGTGGCGGTGTCCGCCGGAAATCTTGCCGATCCCGGAGCACATGACGTTCGAGAGCGGCGGCAAGGAATGCGCGATGGTCGCGTTGTGGTGGTCAGCGTCCGGGAGCATGGCGGCGCCGGCGACAACGAAAGAGCCCGTAACCACGGCGATCGGGCTGACATTCATCATGCCGATGCCCAGGTCCATGCTGTTCGGCAGGAACGGGGCCTTCTCAGCGAGCAGCGTCATGTCCACATGGATGTGGGTGGTAAGGGCAACCCAGGCGGCGGCGCCGCAGGCTGCGTGGTGGGCTCCCATCATGGCGGGGTTCCTTTTCGCGTCGGTGAATGTCTTCTGAACCGAATGTGTGCGGCCGGACAGCGAAGGGTCCCCGGCGAATACCGGAGACCCTTCGTGTGGGGTGTGTGAACACTTTGATCCAACAGAAAACATGCGTAGACGCCGGCAGGACGGGCGCCGGGTGTTCCTTGCTTGACTTAACAGATGGAGAGAGCCAGCGAATATGCCGTACACATGAGGTTTAGGTAGCACAGTGTTACCTTTTCCTGGTCTTTCGTTGAATGACCGGGTGAGCCGAAAAATGCGGTGGGGCCTTCTTCTGGCAGGAGGGGTTCCGCTAGCAGAAGACCCGACGTGACAAATGTCCCGGCGGGCCTTCTGCGTGCCCTGGTGAGGTTTTCCCGTCCTGCCTCACACATGACTACCGAAGCGACTTCTTCCTCCTGCCAACAAGAAAAGAAGTCGCTCAAACGGTGGACTATTCGGCTCACCGAGATCGTTCGACGGAAGGTTTGTCATGCCCTCACCAATCACCACCCGAGCTCGTCCGAAGTCCGTCCCGCGGAGGAACCGCCGCCGTGCGTTCCTGTCCGGAGCAGCAAGCCCTGGCCGTAGCGCCGCCGGGGTGCCGTGGATCCTGCGCCAGCTCGTCGGGCCCGCTGTGCTCCAGCTCCCGGTCCAGTACCCGGAGGGAACGGGGCTGAACTTCGTCTTCCCGGACAACTGGGGCCAGGTCAGCTTCAAAGGTGACCGCTGGTACATCCCGCGGCACCGCTTCACGGCAACGGCGGAACTCGTAGCCGAACGGTACGGCTACACCGACGTCTACATGGAGTTCGACGAATCGGCGCGGTGCACTAAAGCCTGCAGCGACAGCATCGGCCTCGACTGCGTGTGCTCCTGCCTCGGTGCCGGCCACAACGGCGGCATCGACCCCTCGTCGGGATGGATCCACCAGGGCACCATCAGCGACGGGAGGACCATCGAGGTCCACACGACGTTGCTGGAGGGCCACAGCCTGGACGGCATGTTCGTCTGACACCAAGAAGCCAGGGCCGGTTCGTCCGGCCCTGGCTTTGTCGTAACTGGAGTTCTTAGCGGCCCTGCTGGAGCCGGCCCTGGATGGCACTGATTGAATCCGCCACTGCTCGCATGTCGGACTTCGTGTCGCCGAGGTCGGTGACACCGCGCGCTGCCATGGCATTGCGGACCGGCGTCTCGTGCCGGCGGGACAGCAGCTTGACCGGGTTCCGGTGCAGCCAGTTGGGGCGGCTGTACGGCTCGGTCCGCTGGAACGGCATCTCGGACGGGTAGCGGTGCGCCGGCAGGGCGATCGTCGGTGCGCTGTGGCCGAACGTGGTGAAGCGGCCTGACTGGATCCGGGGCTGTGTGCTCGTCATACCCGTCTGTGTGCGGCCGGACCGGGACCAGCGCAGCCGCGAGGGGAACCGGACGCTTCACCGTCTAACCCTGTTTGAACAGGTCAGCCTGGCTCAGATATGGAGGAGTTCGTTGATGACGCGCTGGCCGGCACTGCGTTCACGGGTGGCCAGGGAACCCATCAGATCGACGGCGATCGCCGCGACCGGTGCCCGTCCGTCGGCGAAGGGCTCGGTGGGCTCGACTTCGTGGATGATGGCGTTGCCGTCGGGGTCCTCGACCAGACCGAACGCGTCGGCGAGGGCAGCTGCGTCCCCGGCCATGACGTAGCCTTCGGCGATCCCGCCACCGCCGGACATGCCGAAGGTGTCGGCGGTGGACCCGTCGCGCATCGCGGACGCGCCGCTGGCGATCAGGTGGCCAGTGAGAGCGGCCAGTGCGTCCGGGGTGGCCCGGTAGCGGAGGGTCTTGTCCTTGTTCCTGGCCAGGATGGCCACGGCGTCGGCATCGAGGTCGCGGAGGCGGCTTTTCAGCCGGGACTTCTCGGAGGAGGAAATCCAGGTGGGGTTCTGGCCGGAGAGGAGCGCCAGCGCGGCCCAGGCGGTTTTGGCCGTCCAGGCGCGGCCGCGGCGGGTTCCGGTAGCAGCTAGACGCTCAACAGAGGACCGGTCGATCAGGATTGTCCGGCCGGCGGTGCCGACGGCCCTCAGCTGCCCGTTTTTGATCAGCTGACGGATCGAGACCTGGGTGATGGCGAGGCGTTCGCTCGCTTCACGGGTCGTCATGGCTTCAACAGCAGTCATACGCTAATGCTTTCTTATCGAAGCCTTAGAGACAACATGAAGGGGGTCGGAACTCCGACCCCCTTTTCATCGCCCTTGTTAGTCGATGGGGCGTGACGGGATCTCGAAGTTGGCCGCTACGGCCGGGTTCTCCAGCCAGATGTCGCCGCGGTCCTGGTAGTCGAAGAGGTCCTTGCCGGTGCGGCCGGGCAGGGACAGGTACGCCATGGTCCCGTCCATCTTGATTTCCTTCGCCGGGCTTCCGGAGACCGTCCAGACCTGCACGCCTTCCGGGTACACCGGTGCCGGTGCCCAGCCGAGGCCCTGCAGGGCTGCAAGGACCGCCTTGGCGGGGCTCTCCGGCGGCAGGTCAGCCTCCGGGATCTTCCGGTACTCATCCACGGGCATGTGGTCCATCTCTTCGAGCAGGTTCTGGTGGCCGGTGATGGTGTGGTGGATGACAGCCTCGGCGTCGTCCGCGGAGGTGCTCACCGCTACCGTTCCCGGCCAGTGGGTTTCCGGCAGGAGCGTGGCGAGGTCCGCGACGGTGACGCCTTGTTCCCAGTTCCAGACGTCTGACCACCACTTGCCGCCACAGAGCCAGTAGTCGCTGACGTTTACCCGCATGTCGGTATCGACGCGGATTACGAAAGCGATGCCGCCATCGATTTCGTTGCCGTCATCGTCGTGATCGATGTAGCCGACGCGGGCGATCGTGCCGACGGGCAGCGATTCCCATTCGGCTTCGGTGGTGATGGTGCGCGCGATAGTAGTCATGGACCTCATGTGTGCGGAAACGACAGTTCCCCTGCCCGGAGCTGCCGGACAGGGGAACTGGGTCGTGCACAGTACGGCGGCTATCCGAACGGGTCCTCATCGGCCGGCAGGTTGAACCGGCGCCGCTTGTTCTTCGGCGGTGCAGCCTCTGCGAACGGATCCAGCAGGTCCGGTGCCCCGGCCGGGACCATGGCCGGCTCCGGGGCAGACCCCGGAGCGGAAGGCTGCGGGGCTTTCTCGGCCGGGACAGCTTTGACCGGAACCGTGGCGGCCACGGTGGACCAGTCATCGAACTCATCCGATTCAGGCACTGCCGCTGCTGCATCAGCCCAGTCGTCGAAGGAGTCCTCATCCGGGACATCCACTGCTTCGGACTCTGCAGCCAGTGCGGCCGGGGAGTTCGCGAACAGGAACTCCTCGACACGGTCGACGTCCGCATCGGTTACCCCGTCATCGGAATCAGTCAGTACCAGCAGGGCTTCGATGCCGGCGGCCTCGAATGCTTCCTGGGCGATGTCCCGGTGGGAGATGCCGAGCAGGTCATCCACTTTCAGCAGCTCATCGTCGATCCAGACGATCCGCTTGATGTGCGGCCGGTCCTCAAGCCAGGCCAGGACAGCGTCGATCTTCCAGAGCCCGGTGTCTTCGGTATCGGAGTTGAGGACGTCGATGGCGCGCGGGAACAGGTGTCCGAGGTAGTCGGGGGCGTCCTCGAACCAGCCGGTCAGCCATGCCTGGTCCAGCGGCAGGGCCGCGAGGCGCTCGATGGCCGCCTTCCGGTATGCCTGCGTGCCGTGGCCCGGGACGATGATCTTCTCCATTTCCGGGGTGTGTTCGAACGGGCACAGGGTTCCGTCGACGTCGAAGAAGATGGCCGCGTCCTGGATCTCCTCGCGGACGAAGGCAGGTGCGGCAGCGGCAACAGCCGCCGTAACCACGTCAGCTGCCGGCTCGTCGAAGCCGTCCAGATCATCGAGGGAGAGCTCGAGTTCGCCCAGGTCCAGTTCCAGCTCGCCCAGGTCAACGATCTTGGCGGCGGACTTCCGCGGTGCCGGGGGTGCCTCGTGGCCGGGGAGCTTGGGCATGTACGGCGACAGGTCCAGCTTCTCGTCCTCGGCGAGGACAGGAATGCGGGGCCCGAGGTTCTCGGCCAGGATCCGCTGTTCGGCGGTGTTGTACCAGGCCTGGATGGCCATGGCCGCGCCGGCGGTCGTTTCGAAGAGCCCGCGTCCCGGCGGGATGGAAGTGCCGAGCACGGGGGCGTCCTGCGGGGCCCGAAGTGCGGACTGCATATCGCCGTAGGTGGCCTTGCCGAGCAGCAACCTGGAAAGGTTCACCTTGAGGTCGCCGGCTCCCGGGATGGTGTCGAGCATCTTCGCGGAGAGCTTCTGCGTCGCCAGGAACAAGGTGACACCGGCGGAGCGCGCCTCACGGGCGACCTTTCCGGTGTAGACACCGACCTGGGTGCGGGCAGCGTTCGTCGCGATAATCATGTCCCGCTCGGCGTCCATCTCCGGATCATCCGACATGGCCGGCACCGGGTCCTGGCCCATGAGCGAGGTGAACTCGTCCAGGAGCAGGACCATGTGCTTGGGGCGGACATCTTCGGGCAGGTCCCGGTAGTTGCCGACGCCGTGGGCGGAGTTGAGGTTCTTGCGGCGGACGACTTCGTTGTAGACGCCCTTCATCATGGCGGCGGCTTCGAACACGGTGGCCGTGAACGCCATGGCGTAGGGCTCGGCGAACCGGAAGTCGGCGCCGCCCTTGGTCGGGTCGGCGATGTAGAGCTCGTAGCCGCGGACCAAGGCGCCGTATGCGAGGGACTGGAGGAGCACCGAGTTGTGCGTCGGGATGAACCCGTGAGTCAGGTACAGGTGCTCGGGGTGCTCGACCTTCAAGCAGCGCATCGGTTCCGGGTCGGTCACGGTGATGTCCGTGATGTAGTTCCACGACTGGGTGCCGCGGAGCTCGGTGGGGATGCGCTCCAGCTTCCTGGGCAGCCGGAAGATCGGCAGGCCGGTGGTGAACTTGAGCCGGTACCGGGTTCCGGTGACGCGCTGGCGGGTCTGTCCCGGGTTCTCCGGATCGGCTTCGGTGATCTTGGCGGGCTCGGCGCGCTGGGTCGCCAGGATGCCCAGGGAACGGACGAGCTCAAGCACACCGTCGGCCAGCGGCTTGTGGCACAGGTCGATCTCCGAAGCGCCCACCAGGTTGATAGTGCCGTCAGTGTCCATGAGGCCCTGGAGCAGCGCCAGGCGCTGCGCGTAGGAGGCGCGCAGGTAGATCGCCGGGATGTGCTTGTTCATGAGGACGCCAGTCGCACGGAGTTCAGCCTTCAGCCCTCGGATGTGATGTGACGGACCGTCGGTGGCATGGCTCAGCGAGTAGCCCGCGGATTCGATTTCGTCGGTGATCTCAGGATCGACGCTGGTGAACTGGCCGCTGCGCGACGCACCGTCGCCGAGCCAGGCGCCCATCACATACGGGTCCACCGGGAGTTCGACGTCGGGTCCGTCGATCGGTGCGGTAGCGCGGACGGCGTAGTTGAGCGCCTCCCGTGCTTCGGTCCGGCGGATGACCATCGTGGCCATCTCACGGGTGGAGACGATTGCCTCGAGGTCGGGGGCCTGGATGCCGGAGTCGGAGCGAACGGCCTGGTATTCGAGGCGCTCGGCCAGAATGGTGAGCACTTCGTCGACCGGGTACACCGGGGTCGGGAAGGTTGTGTAGCCCTCGCGGCTGTCCGGCTTGAGGCGGCCCAGGATCTGCTTGGCGGCTTCACGCTCTTTCCGGGTGGAGGACCGGCCCAGGATGGTGTCGGTCATTTCGCGCATGGTCAGCCACTGGCCGGCGAGGCCCAGCTGTCCGGCTTCCTCGATGGTGAGGGTCTTGCCGGCGAAGGAGATAACGCCGCCGGTGCGGCTCTTGGATTTGCCGAACCAGGCAGCGACCGGCGTCATGTCGAACTGCTTCGACTTCTTCTTGGACGGCAGATCCACGATGGTGGCCAGCTCGGCGATCGGCAGGTCCATCTGGTAAGTCGACAATTCGTGAAGGCCGGCGAGACGGGAGATGTCGTCGATAGGCGCGACGGTTCCGGCGCCGATCTCTGCCGCAAGTTCCCGCAACTGGCCGGCCGCAGTGTTGCGTCCGAGCTCACGTGCTTCGCGTGCCGTGGTCTTCAGCGGGGTGCGTGGGGCGCGGGAGGCGGCTGAGGAAACCTTCCAGAGGTGGTCCCCGCCGACTTCCACAACCTGGCCGTCGCCGAAGGTCACGTTGTAGACCGGCTCGGTGACGATTTCGGAGAAGCCGAGGATGCGTGTGGTGGTGCCGTCAGCGGTGTAAACGAGGTCGCCTTCGACGAGCTCTTTGTTCATCGCCCAGCCGCTCGGGAAGCGCTCCGAAACGGGTACCGGGAGGTAGGAATTCAACTTAAAATTTTTCCCGCCTCCCGATGCCCCAGCAATAAGTAGGTGGGGATCCACGCGGAAGTTGTACTCGATCGGCTCTCCCTCGACGCCGGTGGCGAATGGAATCAGGGTCGAACTGTCGATGTGGGCCCAGTCGTAGTCGGCCTTCTCCGGCATCGGGTTGACCTCGCAGACGAGCAGCTGGATCGAGTTGACTTTGTTCTTGACCTGGCGCG
>DASWAW010000654.1:0-1837 GCA_036390955.1 Arthrobacter sp. | reverse complement strand
TTCGGCGTACTGTTCCGGGCTGACCTGCTCGCGCTGGATGAACCAGACGTCCGTGTCCGGTCCGGCCCAGCTTTGCGGCCGTTCGGCCCAGGCTGCGCCCGCCGGGATCTCCCAGTTGCCCAGCAGCTGGGCTGTTCCGGCCGGGGTGAGGACCGAGGGGAGGGCCCGGACCAGCGCCGCGACAATGTCATCGCCCGGCAGGCCGCCGTCGCGGTAGGTGAACTGGTCCGAGGCGGCCTCCCCCAGGCTGCGCGGCGTGATCACGAACGGCGGGTTGGATACCACCAGCTCAAACTCCTCGCCCGCCACCGGATCGAGCAGGGACCCCTGCCGCAGGCCCACCCGGGCTTCCAGATCGGAGGGGTCCAGGTGCAGCTGGGCGGCGTTGAGCAGCAGGTTAAAACGGGTGAAGGCCAGGGCGCGGGCGGAAATGTCGGTGGCGGTCACGTGCTCGGCGTGGTGCAGCAGGTGGAAGGTCTGGATGCCGCAGCCCGTGCCAAGGTCCAGGGCCCGGGCCACATGGCGGCGTGCGGTGACCTGCACCAGGGTGGTCGATGCCTGCCCGATCCCGAGCACATGGTCGTGGCGCAGCACCCCGGGGCGCTGGTGGGCGGCGAGGTCGCTGGCCACCCAGAGCTCCGCGCCGCCGCTGCTGGCAGTGTCGTCACCCGGGGTGCCGTCCCAGCCGTACGGGCGCAGATCCACCTTCGCCTGGACCAGGCCGTCATTGGAGGGCTCCACGAGGCCCAGTTCCAACAGGCCCGCCGTGCCGATGCCGGGCAGGGCCGAGTCGAGGGTTGCGGCGGGCTGCGGTTCGGCCAGCAGCCAGAAGCGGACGACGGCGGCGAGCGCCGCCGTCGTCGGCTCCCCGTTGCGTGCCGATTCGGTGACGATCAGCGCCGGGACGAGCTGGTCCCGGCTCAGGGCGCCGTGCGCGGCCGCGCCGAGCAGTCCGGCGACGCCGTCTACGGTGTAGCCGATGCCGCGCAGGTCGGCCGCCAGGGATTCCAGCAGGCCAGGGAGGTCGCTGCGCGGGGCGTCGGGGGTATTGCCGGCCGTGAAATGCGTTGAGGGAGTCACCGGACAAGTTTAGTCCCGGCCCCGGCGGGCCCGGGGCCGGTGGCTAGAGGTGCTTCCCGGCATAGACCCGCAGGGCTTCGCGGACGAATGCTGCCCCGGCTTCGCCGCCGTAGTTCGCGGCGAACCGCGGATCGGCAACGTACATCTCGCCGAGCCCGAGGACGTAGCCCTTTACGTCGCCGCCGGTGGCGGACGCCGAGGCGGGGGTGCCGGGGATTCCGGTGAGCCACTCGACCTGCCGCCGGGCCAGCTCCTGGGCCTCGGCGCTGTCCGCGGCGACGCCCGCCTCCGCTGCGGCGATCCAGTCGCTGCCCAGTTGCCGGGAACGTTCCTTCCAGGCGGCCTTCTCCGCCGGCCCCATCCCCCGCCACCAGGAGTCGCTTTTCGCGTACGCGTCCTGGCCCCAGCGCTGCTCCACTTCGTCCTGGTACTGGGTGTGGTCGAAGCCGTCGAACATTTTTTCCGCCATGATCGGTTCCCCTTCTTTGAGTGCTTCCAGCGTCTGCCGGACCGCGGCGATCTGCCGCGCCAGCCGGTCCTGTTCCTGCCGCAGCCAGTCCAGGTGGCGCTCCAGTGCCCCGGCGGCATCGGGCTCGCGGTCGAGGACCTCGGCGATGGCCGGAAGGCCCAGCCCGAGGTCCCGCAGGAGCAGGATGCGCTGCAGCCGGACGAGGGACGCCTGGTTGTAGAACCGGTAGCCGTTACCGCCGGTGCGGCTGGGCCTGAGCAGTCCGATGTCGTCGTAGTGGCGCAGCGT
>DASWAW010000653.1:0-4661 GCA_036390955.1 Arthrobacter sp. | reverse complement strand
AGCCCTCGTCGGGGACAGGATCAAGGCCGACTGGGACGGTTTCGAAAAGAACTACGACCTGATCCGGGACCACATCTCCCACGTCGTCGGCGGCTGCGAGGACTACAACGAGCGGATCCGGCACGAGGGCGGCTTCATCCTGGCCAACGGGCCGCGGGATTCCCGCACCTTCCCGACCCCGACGGGCAAGGCCGTGCTCACCGTCAACGAGCTGGAGCACGTGGAGAAGCCGGAAGGCACCCTGATCCTGCAGAGCATGCGTTCTCATGATCAGTTCAACACCACCATCTACGGCCACAACGACCGTTACCGGGGCATCAAGAAGGGCCGCCACGTGGTCTTCGTGAACCCGGAGGACATCGCGGAGCTGGGCCTGGCCGACGGAATGTTCGTCGATATCAGGGGCCAGTACCAGGACGGCGCGGAGCGTATGGTCCGCAAGTTCCGGGTGGTGTCCTACCCGACCGCGCGCGGCTGCGCGGCCGCCTACTACCCGGAAGCCAACGTCCTCGTGCCCCTGAACCACACGGCCGAAGGCAGCAACACACCGGTATCCAAGGCCGTGATCGTCAAGCTCGAACCCAGCGAGGACCAGACCCCGGACGGCTCCACTGCCCTGGCGTCCGGCGCAGCCCGGACAACGTAGGCCCCACCCCCGGGGCCACACCCCGCGGGACATGCCCAGCTCTCGCCGCATCCAGTGGACATAATGGCACTATGTCCATCCCGGTGCGCGTAGGGAGGGCATGCCCCCCCGCGGAGGGGCGGGGGTTGCGGCTACTGGGCCCGCTTGGCCCAGCCCTTTTCGTCGGGGCCACCGGACTCGCCGTGCTCACAGAGCTCAAGGACCTTGTTGGACGCAGCGTGGACGGCATCCTGCGTGCTCTTCCGGCCGTCGGTCGAGGCGGTTCCCGCGGCGTAGCCGACAATGAAGGCGCTGATGGCGTCCGCGTGCGGCCCGACGGCTTTCAGCGACTCATCCGCGACCTGGACGATCTTCTCGTGGTCCACTTCCAGATCAAGGATCTGCAAAGCCTGAATCAGGCGGGCACTCCAGTGCCGCAGCGAGCTGTCTTCGTCCCGGGGCAAAGTCATTGTTTCTCCTCTTCGTAGGGTGAGTCAGTCTTCGTAGGGTGCGTTTGTTGATTAGCTTTCCCCACAAGGGTTAGCACCGACACCAGGGTTCCGCAACGCGACACAGCCAAAACCCGCGCCGGAACCCGACTTCCCTGAACCGGAACCGGACCTGCCCAGCTGCCTCAGCTCCACAACGCGACGTGGAACTTCGATCCCCGGCGTTCCAGTCCCCGGGAACCGCCGGGAGCGACCATCGCCGCGGTCGCGTCGGCAGAGCCGGCGAAGCGCTGCAATGTCCGCGCCATCGAGGTGGTCCGGTGGTTGTCCAGGGTGCTCGCCCACCACAGGCCGGTGACCGGTGTCCCGACGACGGGCAGCCGGACGAGGACCCCGCTCTGGAGTTCGGCCCGGACGATGTGGCCGAGCGCCAGCATGAAGCCCTCCCCCGCCCGGACCGCCGCCAGGGCCTCGGTCTCGCTGCTGAGCCGGATGATCTCCGGCGCCGCCCCCGTCGACGCCAGCCAGCGGCCCTCCTCCGAGATCTCCTGGATCCCCGCCGGTCCGGCAAACCACGGCCGGTCCAGCAGCCGGGCTACGGAGACCGGCCCGGGCAGCCGGGCCAGCGGGTGTCCCGACGCTGCGACCAGGGCGCGCTGGTAGCGCAGGAACGGAACGCAATCGAGAGCCGTATGGGACCCCGCAGTCCCCGCCGGGGCGACCGGCACCACCGGCCGGGCCCCCAGGGCAATGTCGTAGGCCCGTTCCTGCAGGAGCGAGGCGAGATCCTCGGCGGACTCGACCACGACGTCCACCGAAGCTCCGGGAACACGTTTGGTGAAAAGGTCCAGCAGCCGGCCGGCCGCATGTTCGGCGAAGGGCGCGGTGGCAGCGATCTTCAGCCGGCCGGCGTCGTTCTTGGCGTGGGAAACCTCCCAGCGGGCCTGGTCTGCCAGCCCGACGATGTCCTGGGCATATTCGGCCAGCGCCCGGCCGCCAGGGGTCAGCGCAATGCCGCCCCCGGCGCGCACGAAGAGCGGATCGCCGAGGTCCTGCCGGAGCGCCGTCAGGGCAGAGGAAACCGCCGGTTCGCTGACGCCGAGGGTCTCCGCGGCGGCATGCAGCGAGCCCAGTCGCGCCACGAGGGCGAACGTGCGGAGCTGGCTCAACGTCATCGACACGGGTCATAACCTTTCGCTTATCACGATATTGACACTCCGTATCAGGCAGGGCAAGACTGGCCTGAAATCGGTGCTGCGCGACGTTGCCAGCGCCCTGGCGTGAGGTGGGGACTATGCAGATTCCGGCTCCTTTCGACTATGTGCGGGCCACTTCCGTGGACAACGCGCTGGAACTCCTCGCCCGCCACGGCGCGGAGTCACGGGTCATCGCCGGGGGCCACAGCCTCCTGCCGATGATGAAGCTCCGGCTCTCCCGGCCCGAGTGGCTGATCGACATCAACGACCTGTACGAACTCGACTTCATCCTGCGCGACGGCGACAAACTGCGCGTCGGCGCCCTGACGCGGCACACAACGCTCCTGGAGTCCGATGAAATCGCGGCGCTCTTTCCCATCGTCCGGGACGCCGAAGCCGTGATCGCCGATCCGGTCGTCCGGAACCGCGGGACCATCGGCGGATCGCTTTGCCAGGCCGACCCGGCAGAGGACCTGTCCACGGTCTGCGATGTGCTCGGTGCCGAAGCCGTGATCCGGGGACCGGCCGGCGAGCGCATCCTGGCCATGGCTGACTTCCACCGCGGACCCTATGAGACGGCGGTGGGCCAGGACGAAATTCTGTGTGAGCTCCGCATCCCGGTCCGCCCCCGCTCCGGCAGCGCCTACGAGAAGGTCGAGCGCCGGGTGGGCGACTGGGCCGTCGGCGCCGCCGGAGCGTCCGTGACCCTTGCGGAGGACGGCACCATCACCGATGCCGCCGTCGGACTCACCGCCCTCGGACTGGACCACACCATCGCAGGGGCCGCCGAACTGCTCCGCGGCCAGCAGCCCCGGGAGGAACTGTTCGTGGAAGCCGGACGGCTCGCCGCGGAAGCCTGCGACCCGGTGGCCGACCAGCGCGGCCCGATCGACTACAAACGGCATCTCGCCGACGAACTCACCCGGCGGGTACTGCGACAAGCCTGTGCCCGCGCCGCCCGGACCCAGGAAGGCTGAAGCGCATGCAGATCAGCATGACCGTCAACGGCAACGACGTCACCAGCGATATTGAGCCCCGTGTGCTCCTGGTCCACTACATCCGCGAGGTCCTTGGCCTGACCGGGACCCACTGGGGCTGCGACACGAGCAACTGCGGGACCTGCGTGGTCCTGATGGACGGCCAGCCGGTGAAGTCCTGCACCGTCCTCGCGGCGATGGCCGCCGGACACGACATCCGCACGGTCGAGGGACTCGCCAGCGGCGCCACCCTCGACCCGGTCCAGCAGGGCTTCATGGAGGAACACGGGCTGCAGTGCGGTTTCTGCACCCCCGGGATGATGCTGACCGCCCGCGCCCTGCTTGATAAGAACCCGCACCCGGACGCCACCGAGATCCGGCAGGCCATTTCCGGGCAGATCTGCCGGTGTACCGGCTACGCCACGATCGTCCGGTCGGTGCAGTGGGCCGCCGCCCACCCGGCGGGCGGAGACACCGACGCCACGGTGGACGAGGTCATCGACGGCACGGACACCGTCATCGAGGACCTCCCGGCCGAAACAGCAGAAACAGCAGACACAGAGGTGAAGGCATGACCGTCATCCACGAACGGCCCAGCAACCCGGCGGCCGGCGACGAGGACCGCCCGATCGGCTACGGCCGGATCCAGCGGAAGGAAGATCCACGCTTCGTCCGCGGCAAGGGCAACTACCTGGACGACATCGTCCTGCCCGGCATGCTGCACGGCGCCATCCTGCGCGCCCCGGTGGCGCACGCCCGGCTGGTGTCCATCGACACCACCAACGCCCTCGCCCACCCGAAAGTCCTCGCCGTCATCACCGGGAAGGACCTGCTGGGCCTCAAGCTCGCCTGGGCCCCCACCCTCTCCGCAGATGTCCAGGCAGTCCTGGTGACCGACAAGGTCCGTTTCCAGGGCCAGGAGGTCGCGTTCGTCGTGGCCGAGGACCGCTACGCCGCGCGCGACGCGCTGGAGCTGATCGACGTCGAATACGATGTCCTGCCCCCGGTCATCGACGCCAGGAAGGCCCTCGACGCCGATGCCCCGGTGATCCGCGACGAGATCGAGGGCAAGACGGACAACCACATCTTCGACTGGGAGATGGGAGACAAGGCCGAAACCGAGGCTGTCTTCGCGAGCGCCGACGTCGTGGTCTCGCAGGAGATGGTCTACCCGCGGGTGCACCCCGCGCCGATGGAGACCTGCGGGGCGATCGCCGATTTCGACGCCGTCGACGGCAAACTGACCCTCTACGAAACGACCCAGGCCCCGCATGCGCACCGCACCCTGTTCGCGATCGTCGCCGGCATCCCGGAGCACAAGATCCGCGTGGTGTCCCCGGACATCGGCGGCGGCTTCGGCAACAAGGTCGGCATCTACCCCGGCTACATCCTCGCCGTCGTCGGGTCGATCGTC
>DASWAW010000652.1:0-3887 GCA_036390955.1 Arthrobacter sp. | reverse complement strand
CGAAGATCGGCCCCACGTTCGTGGAGACCGGCGACGTCGCCAGCCAGAAACAGATCGACGACGCCGTCGCCACCATTCTTGATGACTCGCTGGTGAAGAAGGCGGATGTTTCCGCCATCAAGGATTCCTGATGCCACCGCTCAGGACTCCCGCCGTCACCGGCACTTATGTTGCGGACGGGCGCGCTGCAGCCGTCCCCGCAACTCCAGCAGACGCCGCCCGGCCGGGCCCGCCCCTTACGGGTGCGGGCGGCCCCCCGGCGAACGGATGGTCCCCCGCCGGGATCCTGGCCAACGGCTGGGCGCGTCTGCTCCTTGGATTGATCATTCCCGCTGCGGTGCTGGCCGCCTGGCAGCTGTCCACGGCCGCCGGGGTGTTCAGCGTTGTCCAGCTCCCGCCGCCGGCCATGGTGCTGGAGGCGGGCATTGACCTGCTCCAGCGCGGTCAGCTTGGCCAGCACATCGCAATCTCCACCCAGCGTGTGCTAGTCGGTTTTGCCGCCGGCGCCGCCCTGGGCCTGGCCTTCGGATCGCTGGTGGGCCTGTCCAAATTCGCCGATGCCCTGCTCGCGCCGACCATCGGCGCCCTCCGCGCCGTCCCGTCGCTGGCATGGGTGCCGCTGCTCATTCTCTGGATGAAGATCGGCGAGGATTCCAAGATCACCCTGATCCTGATCGGCGCCTTCTTCCCGGTGTTCACCACCGTCTCCCTGGCGCTGCGCCATGTGGACCGGAACCTGGTGGAAGCGGCGCGTGCGTTCGGGCTCAGAGGCGTCAAGCTGCTGACCACGGTGCAGCTGCCGGCAGTGGTTCCGGCGGTCTTCTCCGGGCTCCGGCTGGCCCTGGCGCAGGCCTGGCTGTTCCTCGTGGCCGCGGAACTCATCGCCTCCTCGATGGGGCTCGGCTTCCTGCTCACGGACTCGCAGAACAACGGACGCACGGACCGGCTCCTGCTGGCCATCGTGCTGCTCGCCGTCATTGGAAAAATCACCGACGCCCTGCTGGGCCTTGCAGAGAAATGGGCGGTCAAACGATGGGCGTAAGCACCGAAACAGCCCCGGCCAAGCACCCGGCCACCGAGGAGGAGCGCCTCTCCTTCTGGGAGGCAGCGGCCCTGCGGCTCGATTGGGCGGCCGTCCCCGGGCAGGACAAGCCCTGGCACACCACCCACCGCCGGGTCCCGGCCGACCTCGGGGCCGGCACCGGCCCGGAAATCACCTGGTACGAGGGCGGCAGGCTCAACGTCGCCTACAACTGCGTCGACCGCCATGTAGCGGCGGGACGCGGGGACAAGACGGCCCTGCACTTCGAGGGCGAACCGGGTGACCGCCGCACCATCAGCTACGCGCAGCTCCAGCGCGAGGTCTCCCAGGCCGCCAACGCCCTGCTGGACCTCGGCATCACCAAGGGCGACCGGGTGGTCATCTACCTCCCGGTCATCCCGGAAACCGTGATCATCACCCTGGCCGTGGCCCGGATCGGCGCGATCCACTCGCTCGTCTTCGGCGGCTTCTCCGCCGAGGCGCTCAAGTTCCGGGTGGAGGACACGGGCGCCAAACTGCTCGTCACCACCGACGGCCAGTTCCGCCGCGGCGTCGCCGTTCCGGTCAAGGACAACGCGGACGCAGCCGTCGCCGGGGACAACGCGATCGAGCACGTCCTCGTGGTCAACCGCACCACGGCGCCGGACCTCCTGGACACCGTCCCGATGACCGGGGGCCGCGACGTCTGGTGGCACGACACCGTCGGGCAGGCCTCGACACACCACACGCCGGAACCCTTCGACGCCGAGACCCCGCTGTTCATCATGTACACCTCCGGGACCACCGGGAAGCCCAAGGGCCTGGTCCACACCTCCGGGGGCTACCTCACCCAGGCGTCCTGGAGCTTCGAGCACCTCTTCAGCAACCCGGACCCCGCGCTCCGGGACCAGGACGTCCACTGGTGCACGGCCGACCTCGCCTGGGTCACCGCCCACACCTACGAGCTTTACGGCCCGCTCTCCAACGGTGCCACCCAGGTGATCTTCGAGGGCACCCCCAACACCCCGCACCCGGGCCGGCATTTCGAAATCATCGAACGCTACGGCGTCACGCAGTACTACACCGCGCCCACCCTGGTCCGCTCGCTGATGGGCTGGTTCCCGGACGGCGTCCCGGACAGCTACGACCTCTCCTCCATCCGCCTGCTCGGTACCGTCGGCGAAGCCGTTAACCCCGAGGCCTGGCGCTGGTTCCGGACCAACGTCGGAGCCGGCACCGCCCCGGTGGTGGACACCTGGTGGCAGTCCGAAACCGGCGCCACCATCCTCTCCCCGGCGCCGACCGACACCGAGTTCAAGCCCGGCTGCGCGGCCCGGCCGCTGCCCGGCGTCAGCACCCGGATCGTGGACGACGCCGGTAATACCGTGCCGCCGGGCATCCAGGGCTTCATCGTGGTGGACGCCCCCGGCCCCGCCATCGCCCGCACCGTCTGGGGCAACCCGCAGCGCTACTTCGACTCCTACTGGCGCCAGTACGCCGAGCAGGGCTGGTTTCTCGCCGGTGACGGCGCCAAGTACGACGACGACGGCGACGTCTGGATCCTCGGGCGGGTGGACGACACCCTCAATGTCTCCGGACACCTGCTCTCCACCATCGAGATCGAATCGGCCCTCGTCTCGCACCCGGACGTCGTGGAGGCCGGCGTCTGCCCGGTCGCGGACCCCAAGACCGGCCACGCCATCGTCGCGTTCGTAGTCCTGAAAGCTTCGGCGGCGACCGAGGACATCGCGTCCGAATTGAAGGCGCACGTCGCGAAGGAGATCGGGCCGATCGCCAAGCCGCGCGACGTCGTCGTCGTCGAGGATGTGCCCAAGACCCGCAGCGGCAAGATCATGCGCCGGCTGCTGACCCAGCTGTTCGAAGGAACCACGCTCGGCGACACGACCTCGCTCCAGAACGAGCCGTCGATCGCCGGCATCCAGACCGTCCTGCGTGAACGCAACGACCAAACCGAAACACCTCAGAAGTAAGGAACACCCATGACTGACATCAGCAACGTCGCCCGTCTTTCCGAACCGCTCAAGTTCGCCTACTGGGTTCCCAACGTCTCCGGCGGCCTGGTGGTTTCCACCATCGAACAGCGCACCGGCTGGGACTTTGACTACAACAAGAAACTCGCCCGGATCGCGGAGAACTCCGGCTTCGAATACGCCCTGACCCAGACCCGCTACGCCGCCTCCTACGGCGCGGACAAACAGCACGAGGCGACCTCGTTCAGCCTGGCGCTGCTCGCCGCCACCGAACGGCTCAAGGTGATCTCCGCCGTCCACCCGGGCATGTGGCACCCCGGCGTTCTGGCGAAATTCATCATCACCGCAGACCACATCTCCAACGGCCGCGCCGCTGTAAACATCGTCTCCGGCTGGCTCAAGGCCGAGTTCGAGAACTTCGGCCTCGAGTGGCTTGAGCACGACGAACGCTACGTCCGCACCGAGGAATTCATTAAGGTCCTCCGCGGGCTCTGGACCGAGCAGGAGTACAGCCAGTCCGGCAAGTACTACAACATCAACAACTTCACCCTGAACCCGGCCCCGGTGGACGTCCCGGGCCGGGCGCACCCGGAGATTTTCTTCGGCGGGAACTCCACCGCCGCGCAGGCCACGGCCGGTCGCGTGGCCGACTGGTACTTCTCCAACGGCAAGGACCTTGAAGGCTTCAAGGAGAACATCGCCGGCGTCGTCGCCGCGGCGGGCGCCGCCGGGCGCGGGAGCGGGAGTTCCCTGCCCTCCCCCAGGTTTGGCCTGAACGGCTTCGTGATCGCCCGCGATTCCGAGCGGGAGGCCCGCGACACCCTCCGCGAGATCGTCGCGAAGGCGCACAAGCCCGCCGTCGAGGGTTTCCGCGA
>DASWAW010000651.1:0-1912 GCA_036390955.1 Arthrobacter sp. | reverse complement strand
GGCATCGGGGAAATCGGCACCACCGCGTACCGCGCCCCCTTCACCCCCGTGGCGTTCGCCGCCCTGGCCGGACGCCAGCGCGGGGAGCTCTTCGACCCTGCCCGCCTCACCTCCATCCACCCCTGGCACGTCGCCCAGGGTGCCCTCTTCGAGGATGTCGGGCAGTGGAAGCGTCCCTGGTACTACCCGCAGGCCGGCGAGGACATGGACGCCGCGGTCCTGCGTGAATGCGCCGCGGTCCGGGAATCGGTGGGCTTCATGGATGCCACCACCCTGGGCAAGATCGAGATCCGCGGCAAGGATGCCGGCGAGTTCCTGAACCGCATCTACACCAACGCATTCAAGAAGCTGGCGCCGGGCTCGGCCCGGTACGGCGTGATGTGCACACCCGACGGCATGATCTTCGACGACGGCGTCACGCTCCGCCTCGATCCGGACCGGTTCTTCATGACAACCACCACCGGCGGCGCCGCCAAGGTCCTGGACTGGCTGGAGGAATGGCTGCAGACCGAATGGCCGGACCTGGACGTGCACTGCACCTCCGTCACGGAACAGTGGTCCACCATCGCCGTCGTCGGGCCCAAGTCCCGCGCCGTCGTGGCGAAACTGGCCCCGGAACTGGCGGCCAACGGCGGCCTCGACGCCGAGGCGTTCCCGTTCATGACCTTTAAGGAAACCACCCTCGACTCCGGGGTCCGGGCCCGGATCTGCCGGATCTCGTTCTCCGGTGAATTGGCCTACGAAATCAACGTCCCGTCCTGGTACGGGCTGAACACGTGGGAATCCGTGGCAGCGGCCGGAGCGGAATTCAACATCACCCCGTACGGCACTGAAACCATGCACGTGCTGCGGGCGGAGAAGGGGTACCCGATCGTCGGCCAGGACACCGACGGGACCGTCACCCCGCAGGACGCCGGGATGGAATGGGTCGTCTCGAAGGTCAAGGACTTCATCGGCAAGCGGTCCTACGCCCGCAAGGACGCCGGCCGCATCGACCGCAAGCACCTGGTCAGCGTCCTTCCCGTGGACGGCACGATCCGGCTGCCCGAAGGCACCCAGCTCGTGGAACAGGGCATCACCGTCAACCCCGCCTACGGCCCCGTGCCCATGCAGGGGTTCGTGACCTCGAGCTACCACAGCGCGGCACTGGGCAGGTCATTCGCCCTCGCCCTGATCAAGAACGGCCGCAACCGCATCGGCGAGACCCTGGTGGCCGCCGCCGGGGACCAGCTGGTGGACGTCGTTGTCGCAGAAACCGTACTTTTTGACTCTGAAGGGACCCGCAAAGATGGCTGACACAGCAGCACTCGAAAATTCCAAGAAGATCCAGACCCTCCGCAAGAGTCCGGCGTCGCCGCTCAGGACGGCCTTTGAAGCCGGATCCGTGGCGGGCACGGTGGAGCTGCGTGAGGTGCCGTTCCTGACCATGGCCGGCCTCCGGGTCGATCCGGCCAGCGACGCCGGGGCACGGCTGGGCACCCTGACCGGCGGCCTGCCGTCCGTGTCCGGGGAGGTCCGCAGCAGCGGCGGGACCGCGGTGCTGTGGCTGGGTCCGGCCGAATTCCTGCTCGTGGCCCCCGCGGAGTCCCACGAAAGCCTGGGCGGCGACCTGCCCGGTGCGCTGGTGGAGGCACTGGGCGAGAGCGCGGGCCAGGTGGTGGACCTCTCCGCCAACCGCACCACGTTCGAGCTCTCCGGTCCCCGGGCGCGGGCTGTCCTGGAGAAGGGCTGCTCCCTGGACCTGCATCCCCGCGTCTTCGCGGCCGGCACCGCGCTGTCCACGGAAATCGGCGGCATCCCCGCCGTCCTGTGGAAGACCGCGGAGGAGACCTACCGGATCTTCCCCCGGGCCTCCTTCGCGGAGTTCCTGGGCCGCTGGCTCCTGGACGCCATGCGGGAATACGCGTCCCCC
>DASWAW010000650.1:0-2011 GCA_036390955.1 Arthrobacter sp. | reverse complement strand
GAGTACGACGAACTCCATAAGAAGTCCTTTGAAGAGACCATCCACGCCTACCTGAGCTGCGGCGGCAACGCGATCGAGGCAGCCAGGTTGCTGGAGGTGCACGTCAACACGGTCCGCTACCGCTTGTCCCGGGTGGCGACCCTCTTCGGCCTTGACCTGGACGATCCCGAAACGCGCCTGCTTGTCGGGCTGCAGTTATGGGCCCGGCACAACCGGTAAGCCCGCAGGTCAGGCCTCGGCGGATGCCCGTGCGGACGAGGTGGCCGGATGCCCGAACGCGAGCTCGCGGAGCCTGATCAGGTCCAGCGCCGGCTGGGCGGGCGGGACCCCGGGACGCTTCCGCGGAACCAGGACGCGCAGGGCGCCCGGTTCGATGGTGCACCGCACCGGGGTGGGGATCAGCAGCGCCTCGCCGTCCACCCCGACGGGGATCTCGGGGACATCGGCGTCGACCACAACCTCCGCGGCGGTCCGCTGGATCAGGCCGCGCTTCGTCGCCCGGCGCAGCAGGCCAACAGCTTCACGGGTGCTGGAGGCGGAGAGCGCCACCGCACCGAGCACGCCCCGGTCGAGCCGGGTGCGGCGGCCCAGGCCGGCAAGGTCGTGGCTGCCGTAAGGACAGTTGCTCACCAGCACCGCCTGGGGCCCGTCCACCGTCGTGCCGTCCATCCGGGCGTGCAGCCGCGCGCCCTTGTCGCCCTTGATCAGATCCGGGAGCATCTGCAGCACGGTACCGGCCTTGTCATCGCGGTACTCCGGGCTCTGCACCACCTCGGCGTACACGCCGAAGGAGGCATTGTTGACGAAGGTTCGGCCGTTGATTTTGCCCAGGTCGACGTGCAGTTCCACGCCGTCCCGGAGGGCATCCAGGCAGCCGGTGGGGTCCTCCCGGTCCAGTCCGAGGTCCAGGGCGAAATGGTTGCGGGTGCCGGCGCTGATTACCAGGAACGGAAGGTTGTGCTCGGCCGCGATGCCGGCCACCAGCGCCTGGGTTCCGTCGCCGCCGGCGACGCCGAGCAGGTCCGCTCCCCGTTCCACCGCCTGCCGGGCCAGGTCCGCGACGTCCACCTTGCCCGGGCCCTCCAGCAGCGCCACCTCGGCGCCTAGCTCCTCCGCCTTCTGCTGCAGCCCGAACTTCACCACCTTGCCCCCGCCGGACCGCGGATTCATCACCACGAAGGGATGCTGCCAGGCGGGGGCCGGGTACTCGACCATTTTCGAGCCTTCCCGCGGCTCCCGGAGGGCAGCGCGGGCACAGACCAGCGCCACAAACACCAGCCCGACGGTGATCAAGACCTCCAGCAGCAGGCCTGCCTGGATGAACAGGAATAGGACCACCAGCGGGGCGAGTACCGCCAGCGCCAGCGCACACCAGCGCAGAACGCCGCGGCTGATGAGGAACCAGTAGATTCCCGCCACCATCACCACGAGGCCGCCGGACGCGGTCACGAGCAGTGCGATAGTGCCTGCCAGCCCGGCAGCCACTAGCGGGACAGCCGCGGCGCAGAAGACCGCGACGTAGGCGAACCGAGCCCACCACCGCCGGGTCTCGGGGACTTCTTCGAGAGGGATGACAGTCATGTCCTGCTCCTTGCGGTAATCCGGTCCAGGGCCGGGCGCCCTCGCCCGGTCTGCCGGCCTGCGGCCCAGCCGTCAGGTCTTTATTTTCGCGACGGTCATCAGGATCGCCGAGTCCTCTTCCGCTTCCAGGCTGTGCAGCCCGTCCGGCACGATCAGCAGGTCCCCGGTCTTCCCCTGCCAGGATTCGTTGCCGGAACGAAGCCGGACACAGCCGCGCAGCACAAAAACGGTCGCTTCGCCGGGGTTCTGGTGCTCGCTCAACTGCGTTCCGGCCCGGAACGCCATCACCGTCTGGCGGAGGGTTTTCTCATGGCCGCCAAAGGCCGTGTCCGCGGCACGGCCGCTCGGTGCCGCCACCGCAGCCGCGATCTGCTGACGGGCAAGGGCATCGAGCGATATCTTCTGCATGGGGCCACCCTACTCAGAAACG
>DASWAW010000649.1:0-1509 GCA_036390955.1 Arthrobacter sp. | reverse complement strand
GCTCGCACTGCGGGTTTAGGGTTTTTCCGCAGCGAGCCGCGGACCTAGCAATCAGATCCGCGCCACCAAACTCATTTGCAGGGTCGTTCCCCAGAACCCGGCGACAATTCAAGTTGACATCCCGAGGGGCCACGGCCTAGTGTTATGTCTCATAAATACGTTGAATAAGTAAGAGCGTTCTGATATGCTCTGTCCATGCCTACAGGACGCCCCAAGAAGCCGCTGATTCTGACCCACGAGGAGCGTGAGAAATTGGAGCAGTGGGCCCGACGACCGAAGACCGCCCAGCGCTTGGCCGTACGCTCGCGCATCGTGTTGCGTTGCGCGGAGGGCCTTTCCAACCAAGGGGTGGCCCGCGCACTGATGATTACGGGCGCCACGGTGGGCAAGTGGCGAGAGCGGTTTCGCACCGCCCGGCTGGAGGGCCTGGCCGATGAGCCGCGTCCGGGAGCGCCCCGGGAGATTAGCGACGCCCAGGTGGAAGAGCTGATTACCCGCACGCTGGAATCGACTCCGCCCGAGGCGACCCACTGGAGCACCCGCTCGATGGCTCGGGCCACGCATCTGTCGCGCGCCACGGTCTCCCGCATTTGGCGGGCTTTTGGCCTGCAACCGCATCGCACCGAGACCTTTAAGCTTTCTTCCGATCCCTTTTTCGTGGAGAAGGTGCGCGACATCGTGGGACTGTACTTGAACCCACCCGATCATGCCCTGGTGCTGTGCGTGGACGAGAAGAGCCAGGTGCAGGCCTTGGACCGGACCCGCCCCGTGTTGCCCTTGCGACCAGGGGTGCCCGAGCGTCAGAGCCACGACTACATTCGGCATGGCACCACCTCGCTGTTTGCGGCGCTGGAAGTGGCCACGGGCAAAGTGATCGGCAAGTGCCAGCGTCGCCATCGCTCGCAGGAGTTTCTCAAATTCCTGGAAGCGCTGGATGGTCAACTACCCGTCGAGCAGAGAGTCCACCTGGTGATGGACAACTACGGAACGCACAAAACCCCGAAGGTCCAGCGCTGGTTCGCTCGCCACCCGCGTTATCACCTGCACTTCACACCCACCAGCGCCAGTTGGCTCAATCAGGTGGAGCGCTTTTTTGCCCAGATTACCCAGCGGCGCATTCGGCGCGGCACCTTCACGCACGTGCGCGAGTTGGAGCAGGCCATTCATGATTACTTACAGCATCACAACCGGAATCCCAAACCGTTTCTGTGGACCGCCACGGCGAATACGATCCTCAGCAAGGTCAAACGCTTTTGTGAACGAACTTCTGAGACATGACACTAGTTCTTGACGCAAATCATAGACAGTGCGACACTACGCGCATCTGGAAACTGAGATATTCACCTGGGAAGAGCTCCTCAGTCCGGCCTGGACTCGCACCACCACCCGCGCAACAGGGGCTAGGAGGCTGGGAAGATGGAATCAACCAACGCGGAACCTTTCCATAAGTCGCGGATTGAATCCGGTACGGTGACTCGTCCACGGGTGCGACAATCGAGCCTCAACCTG
>DASWAW010000648.1:0-2012 GCA_036390955.1 Arthrobacter sp. | reverse complement strand
CTCGCTGCCCGGCCGCTACCTCGTGTACGTTCCCGGCGGCTCCATGACCGGCATCTCCCGCAAGCTGCCCGACGTCGAACGCAACCGCCTCAAGCGGATCCTCAAGGACCGGCTGCCGGAAAACGCCGGCGTCATTGTCCGAACCGCGGCCGAGGGCGCGTCCGAGGAAGAGCTCACGCACGACATCAACCGGCTCCGCGCGCAGTGGGAAGGCATCGAGGGCCAGTCGACCTCCACCAAGCTCCTCGCCCCCGAGCTGCTCTACGGCGAACCCGATCTGACCATCAAGGTGGTCCGCGACGTCTTCAACGAGGACTTCTCCAAGCTGATCGTCTCCGGCGAGGAAGCCTGGGACACCATCGAGGCCTATGTCACCTACGTGGCGCCCGACCTCGTGGGCCGGCTGGAGAAGTGGACCAAGGACACGGACATCTTCGCGGCCTGGCGCATCGACGAGCAGATCCACAAGGCCCTGGACCGCAAGGTCTTTCTGCCCTCCGGCGGCTCCCTCGTGATCGACCGCACCGAGGCCATGACCGTGGTCGACGTCAACACCGGCAAATTCACCGGCAGCGGCGGAAACCTCGAGGAAACCGTCACCAAGAACAACCTCGAAGCGGCCGAGGAAGTCGTCCGGCAGCTCCGGCTCCGCGATATCGGCGGCATCATCGTCATCGACTTCATCGACATGGTGCTCGAATCGAACCGCGACCTCGTGCTGCGCCGCATGGTCGAGTGCCTGGGCCGGGACCGGACCAAGCACCAGGTGGCCGAAGTGACCTCGCTGGGTCTCGTGCAGATGACGCGCAAGCGGATGGGCACGGGTCTGCTGGAGGTCTTCGGCGAACAGTGCGAAACCTGCGACGGCCGCGGCATCGTCACCCACGACGAGCCCGTCGAGCACCGCCGCGCCAACGTTGTGGCCGCCGAGCACCACGTCCCCCGGACCGAGCACCAGCCCGCCGCCCGGACCGAACGCAAGAGCCGCCGCCGCGGCAGGGGTGGCCAGGGCACCGAGGACCAGTCCGTCCCGGCAGCCGTCCACCCCGAGCCCACCGAGGCCGAACGCCACGCCAAGGCCGAGGCAACCCGCGCCGCGCTGGCGAACATCGCAGCAGCGGCGCACGCCGCACACCTGCATGACGGGGAAGCGCCCTCGGCAGCCGAGGCCGAGACCCGCCAGGCCGCTGTCGATGCCGTCGTCGAGTTGGCCGCAACGGAGGAAGCAGCCGGACGCCCCGCCGCCGTGCTGACCTTCGGTGGTGAGCAGGTCGCCCTGCCGTTCGTGGAGCACGCCGACCAGGCCAGTGCGCCCGCACTGACCCTGGATTTGCTGACAGAGGCCTTCGCCCACCTGGGTGAAGCCGAGGCCGCCGCGGCAGCCCCGGAACCGGCGGCGAAGGCGGCCGCCGCAACGGCGCCGGCCCGGACCGCGGCGGCAGCGCCGGCGCGCACTGCGGGAACCGGCCCGGGACGCGCCCAGGCGCCGGGCTCCCAGACCGAGGCGGAAGCCGAGGCCGGCACCTCGCGTGCCCGCCGCGGCCGCCGCAACCGCAGTGCCAGCCGTGCCCAGGGTGCCGCCAACGAGACCTCGGTGGAACAGCGCCGCGACGCCCCGCACGCCGCCGCCGTGTCGGTGCACGAGGCCAAGGTCCCGGCAGCTACGACGCCGGCGGCCAAGCCGGCCGTGAACGAGCCGATCATCCTCGGTGTCGGCGTGCCGGCCTCGGAGCTTTAGTACCGGAACAGTTCAGCAAGGCCGCGGGTGCGGTCCGGACCGCGTAGCAATACGCACAGGTTCGGGCCGTGCCCGCGACTTCGTTAAGGGATGCGGCTAGGCTGGATCCCTGACACGGGGTGCCGCGCATCGAGCCGGCTGAGATCCAGACCCGTTGAACCTGTCCGGCTAGCACCGGCGAAGGGATGTCTCTCTTGACCACAGCCTCCTCGTTTCTTCCGTCTTCCCCCTCCGCTGCGGCGCCCCGGATCCCGCGGGTGCTGGCCATCGCCGG
>DASWAW010000647.1:0-1543 GCA_036390955.1 Arthrobacter sp. | reverse complement strand
CCGTCGGCCCAGGCCAGGAGGTGGTCCGCGTCGTTGTCCAGGGACGGGTTGTGACAGCCCGGGAACGGGCACTTCCCGTCGCGGAGCCGCAGCCACTGCCGCACTGCCTTCGGCACCCGGTAGCTGGACCGGCCGATCTCCAGCGGCGCCCCGTCCCGCGGGTCAACCAGGACCCGGTAAAACGAATCCGCGCCCTCGGCGACCAGGCGGCGGGCCATCGAGGGCGGGATCGGCCCGTAGCCGTCCAGGACCGCCGGTTCCTCCCCGGCGCCGAGCAGGGACAGGACCGGGACGGTGACCAGGACCTGCGCCCGGGGCGACGGCACACCCCCGCCCGGGCCCCCGCCCGCGCCTTCTCCCTCAGTGCCACTGGTCAGGCCGGTGGTGAGGAGCCAGGTCGCGGCGACGTCGGCGCGGAGCTGGGTCAGTGTCCTGGCCTCGTCCGGGCCCTGGAGGGTGCGGGCGGCGGCGGTGGTCCGGTCCCAGATCCCCGCGGCCGTGTCGGCCGGCAGGTACGCGGAGAACCAGGCCATCGCGTCCCGGTCCGGACGGTATTCGACCCGCCGGTCCGCGGCGCCCCTGGTGTGGCGTGCCTCGATGCTGTCGCGGTGGTGGCGTTCGCGCCAGGTGCGGGCCTTGGCCCGGAACCGGGACGCCACAAGCTCCCCGGCCGGGCAGCCCCGGGCCGGGCCGGGCGCGTCAGGGTCCAGGAAGTGCGCTTCCAGCCCGGCCGCCCCGGCCGGGTCCAGGCCGGCGGTCTCATCGACCATGATCCGGGCGTGCTGCCAGGAAATCCTCCCGTCCTGCAGGGCGGCCAGGGTCAGCGGCAAACCGCTCGTCAAAGCCACGCAGTCGGAGAGCAGGGCACCGGCGGCCCGTTCGCACACGGTCAGGACACACGCGACCTCCGCCGTCACGGCCATCTCCTGGCACCTGGCGTCGTGCGCGGACACCGCCGGGCCCGCCAGGGCCTCGGCGGCCCGCACATACTCCGCTGTCAGCCGGACTTTCAACGCCGCAGTCCTGGACTCCAAACGGGCGACCCCGGCCAGCCCATCCAGGCACCCATCCGCCAGATCCCGCAACGGATCAGAATCCCCCAAAGCATCAGCATCCCGGAGCGAAAGACCATCATTCAAATCAGCACCCGCCCAGCATGCGCGGTCCGTCCCCGCGCCCACCCCGGTACCCATGAGTGCACCAAGCGCAGCAACGGACGCCGCGACGGCCTCCACCGCCTCCCGGCTCTCCGCGCTCCACGCTGCCCTGCTATCCACACCCCCAGCATCTCGCAGGGCACCGACAATAAAGCCAAGCCTGCCGGAAGCCACGCAGTTACCCCCGCGGAGTGAAAGATGGTCAACTCCACTCCAACGCTGACGAATATGGCGGCCGCCCAGCCGGGCGGCTCTGTGGCAAGCCGGCATACGGCAGGTGCCATGACGAGCATGGTCGACCACCACATGGGCCGCCCATTTAGCTGGGATTCGGCGAACGGTGGCTTCTATTCGCGGCTTTCTTCCCTCAGGGGTTTGAGATTCTC
>DASWAW010000646.1:0-2267 GCA_036390955.1 Arthrobacter sp. | reverse complement strand
TACGACAACTGGCGGCCGCCCCGTCGTCGGGGTGGCCGCCAGTTTCAGTGGGCTGCTGGTGTTAGTGCTCCGCTTCTGCGGCAGCCTTCTTGGCGTTCTTCTCGGCGTCCTTCTCGGCGCGCAGAGCCTCCGTGTCGTGCTGCTCCTCGGCCTTTTCCTGGTGGATGACCTCGGCGAAGAGCTTCTCCATCTCCTTGGCCACGCCGGCGGCTGAGGCCGGGTTCTGGCCGGTGACCAGCCGGTCGTCAACCACGACTTTCTCCTCAAAGACGTCAGCGAAGACGTGGGTGGCGCCCTGTTCCTCAAGTCGGTCTGCCAAAAAGAACGGGATGACCTTGTCCTTCCCCGCGGCAACCTCCTCGTCGTTGGTGAAGGCAGCCACCTTCCGGCCCTCGACGAGGCGGAACCCGTTCTCCAATTCCACGTTTAGCAGGCCGGCCGGCCCGTGGCAGACCGCGCCCACCACGCCGCCGGCGTTGTAGACGCTGGCTACGAGGTTCTGCAGGCCCTTGCTGTCCGGGAAGTCCCACATGGTGCCGTGGCCGCCCACGAGATAGACGCCGTCGTACTGTCCGGGATCAACGACGTCGACGCGGGCAGTGTTGTAAAGACCGGCGCGCGTGGTCTCGTCCTCCGTGAAGGCGACCTGGATGGGATCGTCTGAGTCCACCACGTCGCGCGGGGGCTGGCCGCCCTGGATGGACGCGAAGTCGACGAAATGCCCGGAATCCTTAAAGACCTTCCAGGGATGTGCAGCTTCGGCCACGTTGTAGCCGGTCTTCTCTCCGGTGTCGCCGATCTCGGAAACGCTGGTCAGTACCATGAGGATTTTCTTCATGAAATGTTCCTTTCGTCCAAGTTCCACCCTACGCCAGCCCCATTCGGCCCTTCCGTCCTGGCCACGGCGACCCTAAGCTTTCAATTCGGGGCCGCTGCCTCTAATCAACCGGGGGAAAAATGCCAGATTCATGGACGTGCGACCACTGCGGTGCCAAGACATCCAACCGAAAAGTGGAATCCACCTCGTTGGGTGATCGGGCGAAGCAATTTGTGACGGTCCCGGCCCGGTGCAGCGACCCCCGGTGTCCCAACAGCGATCCTCAGGAGCGCGGCCTGGAATGGTGCAGTCCCGCGTAGTGCCGGCCCTTCGCCAAGCGCCCGGGGTTGAGCCCGGTGATTCCGGCAAGCTGGCTCCATCGTTTTGAGACCATGGAGCCAGCCTTTGCGGAATCCGACTCGATCGGAACACCGATATGGTCTCTCCCCAGAAAGATGCCCGGGCCAGATCCCAACGTCAGGCTAAACGGCTTAGCGTCGGCTAGCAATAGGCGTCAATTTGACTTGAGAATTCGGCGTTATTGTGATTAGTGCGCTTGAAAATTCTCTCGTCCCTGCGCATTTCAGGGGTTTCCTAGCCGGCGGGATTCACCACATCCTCCAGCACCGACCGGTCAAAGAAGCGGATTTCTCCGGTTTCCGGAAAGAACACCGGAACCACAGACGTGCTGGGGTCTTTCGAGGTTTCATAGATTTCCGGGGCACCCCCGTGCCTGCGGGCAATTGTTCCGACCAGGTCCGTGCCGCGGACCCTGACGGTCCGGTATTTGTAGCTCATTCGGGCTCCTTTAGTGACGTGGGACACAGCCTACTCCCCGCAGTCCAGCCCGTCCCGGGCGCGCGGCAAGTGCGTCATGGAGGAACTGGGAGCCCGCACTGGTGCACAATGCGTTCATGACCAATGACGCTCCCCGCCCGGTCTACTTCCTTTCGGACAGTACGGGCATCACCGCAGAAACGCTCGGCAACACCCTGCTGACGCAGTTCCCGGCGACCGAGTTTGACCGCATCACCATCCCCTTCATCACCACCGCAGACCAGGCCCGGGCCGTGGTCAAGGTGATCGACCACCGTGCCGCCACCGGCCTGCAGCCCATCGTCTTCTCCACCGCCGTCGGCAGCGACATCCGCCAGACCCTCGGCACCTGCAACGGGATCATCGTGGACCTCATCGGCACCCACGTCGGGCTGCTGGAGCGGGCCCTGGGAACGCCGGCAAGCGGGGAACCGGGGCGGGCCCACGGACTGGGCAACGCCGCCCGCTACCAGTCCCGGATGGCCGCCGTCGAATACGCCATGGAGCACGACGACGGCCAGAGCCTGCGGGCGCTTGAAAAGGCCCAGGTGATCCTGGTGGCCCCGTCCCGCTGCGGCAAGACGCCCACCACCATGTACCTGGCGCTGCAGCACGGCATCTTCGCCGCGAACTT
>DASWAW010000645.1:0-1604 GCA_036390955.1 Arthrobacter sp. | reverse complement strand
CATAGCGGTGGTGCTGTCGTTCTTCATCGGCGCGCTGGTGGAGCGATTTCTGGTCCGCCGGTTCGAGCGGGGCGATCCTGACACGGCCGTCGTGGTGACGGTCGGCTTACTCACCCTGGTCACGGGCCTCTGCGCAGTACTTTGGGGTTATAACAACCTCGGATTCCCATCCCTGTTCCCGCTGACGAGCGTGGAAATCCTCGGAGCCGTGGTGAGTGTCCGGTCGCTGGCCACCACGGTGACGATCATCGTGATCATGGTGGTCCTGCAACTGCTGTTCCTCCGCACCAAGCTCGGGCTCGCGCTCCGCGCGGTGGCAGACAACCCGGCCTCTGCCGCGTTCTCGGGGCTTCCGGTGGGGCGGCTGCTGATGGTCGGCTGGGGGCTGGCCGCGATCCTTGGGGCAATCGCCGGCGTCCTCGTCGCTCCCCAGCTGACGCTGACTCCGGGCATGCTCGACACCGCGCTGGTCTACGCGCTCGCCGCCGTCATCCTCGGCGGCCTGAGCAGCCCGATCGGCTGTGTCGTTGCCGCTTCGGCGATCGGTGTGCTGGAGAACCTGGTCGCCGTCTACGTGCCCCTCATCGGCCATGACCTCAAGATCGCAGTGCCGTTTGTGCTGATCTTCGTCATCCTTATCCTTCGTCCCCAAGGCCTGTTCGGCAGAAAGGTCGTGGTGAGGGTCTGATGGGTACCGTATCGTCCGCTCTTCGCAACAGACCGGCGCGGATCGCCCTGACTGCGGTGGTCGCCATTGCGCTGATCGTCGCCCCGCTCGTCCTCCCGGCGTTTGCCAACCAGACGCTGGTGCGCATTGGTGTCTACGCCGTCGCGGTGCTGGGACTGAACATTGTCATGGGCTACACCGGACAGGTCAACCTCGGGCAGATCTTCTTCGTCGGGCTCGGCGCCTACGTCACCGCCTACGGCGTCAACCATGGCTGGAACATCATGGTGGTGTTCGTCGCGGCCTGCGTGATCGCCGGCATCGTGGGGCTCCTCGTGGCGCTCGCGGCCGCCCGGCTCGGTGGCCTGGCGATCGCGATGGTAACCATCGCGCTGCCGATCGTCGGCGTCCCCCTGGCCAAGCGCCTCTCGGAGTTCACGGGCGGCTCGCAGGGCATCTCGGCCCGCTTCTCGGACGCGCCCGACTGGTCGGGCCTTTACAACGACCAGTGGCAGTTCTACATCGTGCTGCTGGTGACCGCCGCCGCGTTCCTGTTGGCCCGAAGCCTCGTGCAGGGCAAATACGGGCGGGCGTTCGGGGTGGTCCGCGAGAACGAGGCTGTCGCGGCCTCGATGGGCGTCTCGCCGTACCGCACCAAGGTGCTCGCATTCACCATCGCCTCGATGTTCGGCGGGGCGAGCGGATTCCTCTACCTCGCGGCCGTGCAGTACACCTCGCCCGAGACCCTTAGCTTCGGCCACTCCATCAGCCTTCTTGCGGCGATGGTCATCGGCGGCGCCGGAAGCATCGCGGGCTCGCTCATCGGCGGCGCCTACTACGTCCTCGTTCCGCAACTCACGAACGCGATCGATCCGAGCTTCACCACTCTCAGCCAGGGCGCGATCCTCCTCGCGGTGCTGTTCGTGCTGCCCGAAGG
>DASWAW010000644.1:0-2617 GCA_036390955.1 Arthrobacter sp. | reverse complement strand
GAAGATTGCCAAGGCCATGGGCGCCGAGGTGAAGGTCTTTACGACGTCGGAGTCAAAAATCGCCGCAGCGCGCGAGCTGGGTGCCGACGACGTCATCCTGTCCCGCGACGAGGCCGCGATGGACGCCGCGAACCGCAGCATTGACGTCATTATCGACACCGTCGCCGCGCCCCACGACCTCAACCCGTACTTCCGCACGCTGCGCGTCGACGGGGCCCTCTTCCAGCTCGGACTGCCGTCGGAGGAGATGCCGCCGGTGAACCCCGGTGCGCTGATCCGGCGGCGGATCGCGTACGCCGGGTCGCTGATCGGCGGGATCGCCGAGACCCAGGAGATGCTGGACTTCTGCGCCGAGCACGGCGTCACCTCCGATGTTGAGGTGGTCCGTGCCGACCAGCTGAACGAGGCCTACGACCGCATGGTCGCCGGCGATGTGAAGTACCGTTTTGTCCTGGACGCCAGTACCCTCGGAACACCCTCGGAAAGGGCAGACGCATGAGCACTCTCTTCAGCCGGATCATCAACGGCGAGATCCCCGGCCGCTTCGTCTGGCGCGAGGACGACGTCGTGGCCTTCCTGACCGTGGGCCCGCTCGCCGACGGCCACACGCTCGTGGTGCCGACCGAGGAAGTGGACCGCTGGACCGACGCGTCCCCCGAGCTGCTGGCCCGCGTGATGCAGGTGGCCCAGAAGATCGGCGCCGTCCAGGTCGAGGTGTTCGACGCGGCACGCGCCGGACTCATCGTGGCCGGCTACGAGATCAACCACCTGCACGTCCACGTGTGGCCGTCCAACACCATGGCGGACTTCGACTTTGGTTCCGTGGACCAGAACCCCGATCCCGCGCAGCTGGACGCCAACGCCGAGAAGCTCCGCGACGGCCTCCGGAAAGCCGGACACGCGGCCCACGTTCCGGAGTCGTAGAACGGCGCCGGACCGACCAGCCGCTGGCCCGACGCTCCTAACCGGGCATCAGACCGGCGCCAGCGCCTTATTAAGCACTGCGCGGATCCGCTTCTCGGAAACCGAATAGGCGGTGCCGAGTTCGACGGCGAAGAGGCTCACCCGGAGCTCCTCGATCATCCAGCGGACCTGGGTTAACTCAGCCCCGGCCCGCCGGCCCGGTAGCAGCGCCGACACGGCGTCGTCGTAGTCGTCCTCCAGTGCCTGGATCGCCGCCATGTTCTGGGCGTCCCGCTGGACGTTGGTGGGGAGTTTTTCCAGGCGCTTCTCGATCGCCGCGAGATAGCGCGGCAGCTGGCTGAGCTGACTGTAGCCCGTGCGTGCCACAAAACCGGGGAACACGAGTTGTTCCAGCTGGCTCCTGATGTCGTTCAGGGCGCTGATCAGGGCCAAGCTGGTGGTGCCCTTGAGCGCCTTCTCGATCCGCCGGGTGCTGGCCAGGATGCGCTCCACGACGGCGGTGACGGTGAAGACGGTGTCGATCAGTTCCGCGCGGACCTTCTCGTACAGTGCGCTGAAGGACGCCTCGTCCCACGGCAGCTCGGCGGGGGTGAGCTTGTCGATGGCGGCGAGGGCGCAGTCGGCAATCAGGGCCGTGACGGAGCCGTGCGGGTTCTGGCTGAAGGTCAGCTTCTCGGTGTTGTTCAGGTGTTCCAGGACGTAGCGGTCCGGCGGCGGCACCTTCAGGGCGAGCAGGCGGATGACGCCGCCGCGCATGGCCTGCTGCTGTTCGGAGCTGGTCTGGAAGAGCCGCAGGGCCACGGAATTGCCCTCATCCACGAGCGCGGGGTAGCCGGTGACAGTATGCCCCTTCACCGTGCCCTGGACCTGGCGCTGGACTGTTCCGAAGGACCATGAGGTCAGCCCCGCCTGCTCGGCGAAGCCGGCCGACACACCGGACGCGCCGGAGAGTGCGGACGCCGCGGTCCCGGCCGGCACGCCGGCGGCCTTGGCTGCCGACTTGCCGTTGGACCTGCCGCCCGCCACCGCGCCGGACCTGCCGTTGGCCTGGGGTGCCGTCGTCGCGGGCGTGGCACCCAGCGACTCGGCGATCGCCCGGCGGGTGGCCGGCGCCAGCCGTTCCTGCAGCACCCCGAGGTCCTTGCCCTCGTCCAGAACCTTGCCCTGGGAATCCACGACGCGGAAGCTGACCCGCAGGTGCGGCGGAACCGCGTCCCAGTTCCAGGAGTTCGGCGGGATGACCTGGCCGCGGATCCGGCGCAGGACCAGTTCCAGTGAGGCTTCCAGCTCGTCCGTGGCCGGATCGAAGTCCGCTTCGAGGGCTGCGACGGCCTGACGGGCGACGTCAGGGGCCGGCACGAAGTTCTTGCGCACCTGCTTGGGCAGCGACTTGATCAGGGCCGTGACCAGCTCCACCCGCTGGCCCGGAATCAGCCAGCGGAACGCCGCGTCGTCGAGCTGGTTCAGGAACAGCACGGGCACCTCGGCGGTGACGCCGTCGGACGGGTTCGGCGGCGACCCGGGGGCCACGGGGTGGAACTCGTAACTCAGGGGCAGCTCAAAGCCCTTGTGCAGCAGGGTCTTGGGGTAGGCCGAGTCATCCAGGGCATCGGCGTCCTCGCTGATCAGCAGCGCCTGGTCGAAGTCGAGCAGCGTGGGGTCCTGCTGCCGCGCTTCCTTCCACCACTTGTCG
>DASWAW010000643.1:0-6600 GCA_036390955.1 Arthrobacter sp. | reverse complement strand
CCTTCATCGGCATCTACGAGTTCCAGGATGACAACACCTACAAGCCGGTCAAGGAAGAATTCGGCAAGCTGTAAAGCGCGCCCTTCCCTAGCCACAGAAGACCCCCGTCCACTCCGGACGGGGGTCTTCTGCGTGCGGGGGAGTGCAGGGGGCCGGACGGCGACTTCTTAAGCCTTTCTTAAGCGCCCCACGGGAGAGTTGAAGCAGGCGCCGGACAGCGCCCTGCCCCGACCCGGAGGACACCATGCCAGGACCCGCCCCCGTTGACCGCGCTACAGCAGCCCACGGCCCCGCCGCCACACCTCCGGCCGGCGCACCTCACGCCTCCGCCACGCCTCCGGCCGGCGGCCCGCAGTTCCGGGCCCTCCCGCAGGCCCGTCACTGGCTGCTGTGGGGCGCGCTGCTGTCCGCGGCGGTGCTCGCACTCGGTCTGGCGGCACAGCTTGTACCCGGTGGCAGCGCGGCCGAACTCGGCGTGGACCAGGACCTCAGCCAGCACCATGCCGTGCTCCTGACGGGCGTGGCGATGGTGTTGAACGTGGTGTTCGGCCCGGCGGCCGGCGTCGTCCTCGTTGCCGCCGTCGCGCTGTATCTCTGGAGGGTCCGCGGCTCCCTGGTGCAGGCCGTCGCGTTCGGTCTCGTTGCCTCCTCCGGCTGGGTGGCCAGTGAGTTCTTTAAGCTCATCATCGCCCGCCAGCGGCCCAACCCGGCCCTGCTGTTTGATCCGCTCTCGCCCGAAACGGGCTCCAACAGCTTCCCCAGCGGGCACGTATCCTTCGCGGTGGCGCTGGGATTTGCGCTGTACTTCCTCGCCCGCGGAACCCGCTGGGCCCGGGGCACCGCCGTCGCCGCCGTGGTGCTGGCCCTGGTGGTGGCCTGGTCGCGGCTGTATATCGGGGTCCACTACCCCAGCGATGTGGCAGCGTCCTTCCTCGCGGCGAGTGCGGCGGTTCTGCTGCTTGCCGGGCTGTGGAACCGGTTCGCTCCGCGCGTCCTGGACCGCCTGCCCGCCTCAGCCCCGCTCCGATCCACCCGACCCTAAGGAACTGACCATGCACGGCATGTACGCCTCAGCGCTTGCCCCGGTGCTTTCCGCCGCGGCCGGAATCCCGCCGCTCCTTGACCCTGCGAGCCTGCTTGAGGGCCTCGGCCCGGCGGCACTCGGCGTCATCTCACTGATGGTGTTCATCGAGTCCGGCGTGCTGTTCCCCTTCCTGCCCGGGGATTCACTGCTCTTCACCGCAGGCCTCCTGCACCAGCAGCTGCAGCTGACGCTGCCGGTGCTAATCGGCGTCGTCACCGCCGCCGCCGTGGCCGGCGACCAGGTCGGCTACATGATCGGGCGCAAGTACGGGCGCCGGTGGTTCAAGGACGACGCGCGGATCCTCAAGACAGCCCACCTGACCACCACCGAGGACTTCTTCCGCCGCCACGGCGGGGCCGCCGTCGTACTGGCCCGTTTCGTGCCCATGGTCCGGACATTCGCACCCCTGAGCGCCGGCATCGCCCGCTACGGGTACAGGTCCTTCACGCTCTGGAACTTCGCCGGGGCGCTGGCCTGGGGTGCGTCCGTGACACTGCTGGGGTCCTGGCTGGGCCACTACGAGATCATCGCCAACAACATCGATGTCATCGCCGTCCTCATGGTGCTCGTCTCCGTCCTGCCGTGGGGCATCCAGCTCCTCAAACGCCGCCGGAACCGCGGCCCCGCTGCCGGACCCGCAGCCGACCCGGGCGACGACACTGCAGGCGAACTGCCCGCGGAAGGCCTGGCGCAGGAGAATAGCTGACATGACAACTGCGCACGGCCGGCCGTCCCTGCTGCTGGTGGAGGACGACATCGTCCTGGGGCCGCTCATCGCCGAACTGCTGGAACCGGACTACCGGATCCGGCTGGCCAGCAACGGCCAGGACGGCCTGCACCTGGCGCTGACCCAGGCCTGGGACGTTATGGTGATCGACCGCGGACTGCCCCTCATGGACGGCATCGCCCTGATCAGCGCGCTGCGGTCCAAGGGGGTTTCGACGCCGATTCTGGTCCTGACGGCCCTCGGGGCCACGGATGAAAAGGTCAGGGGACTGGATGCGGGCGCCAACGACTACATGAGCAAACCGTTCGACGCCGGTGAGCTCGCGGCGCGCCTGCGCGCCCTGACACGCACCTTCACGCCGGCCGCCGCGTCCGTCAGCATCGGCGACTGGGAACTTGATCCGGCGTCGCGCTCCGTGCGCTCGGTCTACGGGGCCCTGGTGTCCCTCACGGCCAAGGAAGCCGAGCTGCTCGCCGCCCTCGCCGCGGAACCCGGCAGGGTTTTCACCCGGGAGGAATTGCTCAGCGAACATTTCCAGGCCGCCGACCAGCCCGGCGTGATCGACACCTATGTCCACCACCTCCGGCGGAAGATTTCCAGGTCCGTGGTCCGCACGGTCCACGGCGTCGGCTACCAGATCGGGGACGGCGCATGAACATGCCTCCCGTGGCAGGAGAACCGGACCGGGACACCCTCCGCCGGGCCTCGCTCAAGGTGGCCCTGCGGATCAGCGCCGCCTGCGCGGTCCTGGTCCTTTGCCTCCTCGCCGCCGCGACCGTCTACCTGATGAACAAGCTGGCGCACCCGGATCTGCCCGGCTCCGCGGCGGCCGGGAAGGCTTACACCTATCTCGATTCCAAGGACCTGATCGAGGCGATGATCATCGCCGGTGTGGCCGGAATCGTGCTGGCCGGTGTCGTCGGGTGGCTCAGCGCGCGCAGCGCCATCCGCCCGCTGGGGGAGGCGCTGTCCCTGCAGCGGCGGTTCGTCCAGGACGCCAGCCATGAACTGCGCACGCCCCTGGCCATCCTGGACGCGCGCATCCAGCTCGCCCAGCGCGATGCCGTGCCGGACTCCAAAACGGCCCAGGCCCTGGGCCGGATCCGGGACGATGCTGCCACCCTGACCGGGATCGTCAATGAACTCCTGCTGGCGGCGACCGGGGCCACTCCGGACCCGTCCGCCGAACCCGTGGAGCTTGCCGACGTCGCCAGATCCGTCACGGAGAGCCTGCAGGACCTCGCGGCGCGGCGGGACATCCGGCTGTCCTTTTCCGCCGGCGACGGCGGCGGGGGCGGCGACGGCCGGCCGCTGGCCCGCATCGACCGGAACTCCCTGCGCCGCGCCGTGCTCGCCCTGGCCGACAACGCCCTTGCCCACACTCCGTCCGGGGGGAGCATCACCATCAGCACAGGAACGGAGGGCAGCCACGCGGTGGTCTGGGTGGCGGACACGGGGTCCGGAATCACGGGTGTGGACCAGACCCGGATCTTTGACCGCTTCGTCAGGACCCCCAGCCCGGACGGGGCCCGCGGGCAGCGCAGCTTCGGCATCGGCCTGGCGCTGGTCCGTGAAATCGCCACGGCAGCCGGCGGCGCCGTCGAGGTCGCCCGGACCGGACCGGAGGGGACGACCATGAGGCTCACACTCCCGCTGGCCCGGCGCTGACGACGGGGGACGGCCCGCCGGCCCGTCCCACGCCACATCCGGCCCCGGGGCAATGCAGAGGGCTGCCAGCGGCTGGTGACGCCCCCCGGAACACGCAGCAGGGCCGCCACCGGCTGGTGACGGCCCTGCTGCTGGTGCGGTGCTGCCCGGGGGCTACTCGACGGTGTCGGCGAGGGTGCCCAGATACAGCTGGATCACCTTGGGGTCCTTCATGAGCTCCCGCCCGGTGCCGGTGTACGCGTCCTTGCCCTGGTCCAGGACATAGCCGCGGTCACAGATCTGCAGACAGCGCCGGGCGTTCTGCTCGACCATGATGACCGATACGCCGGCGCGGTTGATCTCGTGGACCCGCAGGAAGGTCTCGTCCTGTTTGACGGGGGAGAGGCCCGCGGAGGGCTCGTCGAGCAGCAGCACAGCCGGGTCCATCATCAGGGCCCGACCCATCGCCACCATCTGGCGCTCGCCGCCGGAGAGCGACCCGGCGCGCTGGGCGCGCCGCTTGCCGAGCTCCGGAAACAGGCCCGTGACGAAGTCGAAGCGCTCGTTGAAGTCCTTGGGCCGCTGGAACATGCCCATCTGGAGGTTCTCCTCGATGGTCAGCGCCGCAAACACGTTGTTGTTCTGCGGCACAAAGCCGATGCCTTTGCTGACCAGCTTGTTGGCCTTGAGCCCGGTGATGTCCTGGCCGCGGACCACAACGGAACCCGAGTGGACCTTGACCAGGCCGAACATCGCCTTCAGCAGCGTGGACTTGCCGGCACCGTTGGGGCCGATGATGCCGATCAGCTCACCCTTGCGGGCTTCAATGCTGCAGCCGTTGAGGATGTTGACGCCGGGGATGTAGCCGGCCACCAGATCGGTGACCTTGACGACCGAATCCTCGTCGTAGGCGGGCTTGGCGGCGGGTGCCGCGCTGGTGGCGCTCATTCTGTGTCCTTAGCTGTGCTGGGCGGCTGTTCGCCGCGGGTCGGCTCGTCGGCGCTGCGCCTGCCGCGCGCCGGTCCGGGGCTGTCCGGGCCCGCCGGCCTGTCCGTTTCCGCGGCGACGACGTCGAGGGAGATGATGCCGGCGTTTTCGGTGCCGACAATCGATTCCTCGTCGGCGACCAGTTCGGCGGCGAGTTCCTTGATGCCTTCCGAGTCGCCGAGGTCCACGTCGTGGTGGGCGCCCAGGTAGGCGTCAATCACGGCCGGGTTCTTCATCACCTCGGCGGGCGGGCCTTCGGCGACGATCTTGCCCTCGGCCATGACCACAACCCAGTCGGCGATGTGCCGGACCATGTGCATGTCGTGTTCGACGAACAACACGGTCATGCCCTCGGCCTTGAGGTTTTTGATGTGGTCCAGCAGTGACTGGGTCAGCGCGGGGTTCACGCCTGCCATCGGCTCGTCGAGCATCACGAGCTTGGGCCGCACCATGAGGGATCGGGCCATTTCCAGCAGCTTCCGCTGGCCGCCGGAAAGGGACGCCGCGTAGTCGTCCTTCTTGGCATCCAGCTTGAATTTCTCCAGCAGCACGTTGGCGTCTGCGGTGATCTTCTTCTCCTGGCCGCCCCAGATGCCCTTGAACAGGGCCCTGGAGAGTCGCTCGCCGGCCTGGTTGGAGGCGCCGAGACGCATGTTCTCCATCACCGTGAGCTTGCCCATGACCTTGGTCAGCTGGAAGGTGCGGACCATGCCCATCCGGGCCACCTTGTACGAGGAGACCCCGGCGAGGCTGTTGCCTTCGAACTGCCACTTGCCCGAGTTCGGGGTGTCGAAGCCGGTCAGCAGGTTGAACAGGGTGGTCTTGCCGGCGCCATTGGGGCCGATCAGGGCCGTGATCTTGTGCCGCGGGATCTCCAGGTACTCGACGTCGACGGCGTTGATGCCGCCGAAGCTGCGGGTGACGTTTTCCGCCACCACGATCGGATCGCGCTTCTTGCAGCCGGGGGCAATTTCCCCGGCGGCGATCGGACGCGTGTCCGTCATGTAGTCAATGCCAGTTTCTTCGCTTTGCGTGCTCATGCGAACGCCAGCTCCTTCTTATTGCCGAGGACTCCCTGGGGCCTGAAGATCATCAGCAGCATCAGTGCGACACCCACCAGGATGTAACGCAGCTGCCCGGCCTGGACCGTGTTCAGCCAGGTGATGGTGCCGGACTCGATGAGGCCATACAGGATGCCTTGTGTGAGGGACAGCACGACCCAGAAGATCATGGCGCCGACGACCGGCCCCAGCACCGTGCCCAGGCCGCCGAGGAGCAGGCAGGTGTAGAGGAAGAAGGTCAACTCGGTGCCGTAATTCGCGGGCTGGACCGCGCCGCGGGGCAGGGTGAAGATCATGCCGGCGAGGGCGCCAAGGACACCGCCGATGATCAACGCCTGCATTTTGTAAGCGTAGACGTTCTTGCCGAGGGAGCGGACGGCGTTTTCGTCTTCGCGGATGCCCTTGAGGACACGCCCCCAGGGGCTGCGCATCAGCAGCCACACCAGGGTGCAGAAAAGGGCCACAACGGCCCAGGCGACCACCCGGATAAAGAAGTCCCGGTTGTTCATTCCCATCAGGTAGGTGCCCGGGGGGAAGGGGTTCATGGCGTAGAAGTCGCCCTCGAACGCGGCGAGGCCGTTGGCGGAGCCGGTAATGGCGGTCAGCTGGTTGGTTGTGACGATGTAGCGGACGATTTCCGCCGCCGCGATCGTGACGATGGCCAGGTAGTCGGCCCGCAGCCGGAGGGTGGGGATACCGAGCAGCAGGGCGAAGATGGCCGAGCTGACCACCGCGACCAGCAGGCCGACAAAGAACGGAACGCCGAACGTCAGGGTGGAGATGGCGAAGCCGTAGGCACCGACCGCCATAAAGCCGGCCTGGCCGAAGTTCAGCAGGCCCGAATAGCCGAAGTGAACCGCGAGGCCGAGGGTGGCAAGCGCGTACGCCGCCGTCGTCGGGCTGAACAGTTCACCGGCAGCACTGGAAAATATGAATCCGAAGTCCATGGCTGTCTCCTAACCCACGCGCTCGCGCCGGCCCAAGATACCTTGGGGCCGGATCAGAAGGACAATAATCATGATGAACAGTGCTCCCACGTATTTGAGGTCGGCGGCGAGGCCGAACACGGTGGTCAGCTCCACGAAGATACCGAC
>DASWAW010000642.1:0-1595 GCA_036390955.1 Arthrobacter sp. | reverse complement strand
GTTCGGATGCTGGAACCATTCCCGAAGGAGCACCAGCAGCTGGTATTTGGCGAACGCGGGATCCAGATGCGCCCAGGTGACGGAGTGAAATGCCAGATCCCAGGCCGCGAACCACGGGTACTCCCACGGGTCGGGCATGGCTAGGACATCGAACGAGTCCAGGTGCCGCCACCCCGTGTTCCGGCCGTTGCGGTGCCCGGGCGGCGGGGCCGGCTGGCCGGGGTCGCCATCCAACCACCGGTTGACCCGATACGGATACATCTGTTTGCTCCAGATCAGCCCCGCGCAGGACTGGCGCATGATCTGCTTCTGCTCGGCACCGATCTCAGCGGGGGCAATCGCCGCGTAGAACTCGTCCGCTTCCCGCTCCCGGGCCGCCATGACGTCATCAAAGTGGGTGTCGGACCAGCCGGCGGTTGATGCGGTCGGGTCGGGGACTGGCCGGTGCAGCCTCAGCCGCAGCTCGACTTGGCCTCCGCCCGGCACGGTCACCTGATACCGCCAGGATGCCTTGGTGCCCCGATTTTGCGGATTCACGGTGTCCGCGCCGGAGACCACGTGGTCGTTGATGCCGTCCTTCGGATAGGCGGTGACCGGAGCCGACCCGAACAGTCGGGCCGTGTTCGTCTCGTTGTCACAGAACAACGCCTGCGGCCGGACGCCGTCCTTGGTGGGAGCGGCGTCGAGCCGGTAGCCGGACAGTCGCGGGTGTTCGACGGCGACCCCGTCCCCGTCCAGGAACAAAGACGGCGCCTCACCGCCCGAAACCCGCCAGGTGTTGCGGAACCACAGGGTAGGCAATACCGAAATCGCCGCTTCCTCGGCTGCATGGTTCTCAATCGTGATCCGGGCAAGCACCTCGGTCGGCGAAGCCTTCGCATACGCGACATCCACGGACCAGTACCGGCCCCCGTCGAAGACACCGGTATCCAGCAACTCGAACTCCGGTTCGTCCCGGGAGCGGCGGCCGTTCTCCTCGACCAGCTGCTGATAGGGAAACGCTGCCTGGGGGTAGTGATACCGCCACCGCAGCCATGCATGGCTGGGCAGCGCGTCCGGGTACCACCAGTATTCCTTGACGTCCTCCCCATGATTGCCCTGCGGACCAGTCAGCCCGAACATCCGCTCCTTCAGGATCGGGTCGGCCCCGTTCCACAGCGCCAACCCCATGCACAGGTCATGGTGAATGTCGGACAGCCCCGCCATGCCGTCCTCGTTCCACCGGAACGCACGGGACCGGGCATGATCGTGCGGAAAATAATCCCACGCGTCGCCGTTGTCGCTGTAGTCCTCCCGCACCGTGCCCCAGGCCCGCTCCGAGAGGTACGGCCCCCACTCGTACCAGGGATTCGCCTCGGACAGGACATCCTCCGCCGCGCCCGTGGCCTCGGCCAGCCGGGCATGCTCAGCCGTCACACCCTGAGGTGCCCCGGGCGGCATCGTTTCGTCGATCATGGCGTCCTCTCCGGAAGCGCTGACAGCCGAACCTCTCAAGACATGCCCGGATCGTGCCCCACGACCCGGGTCGCCGTCGACCTTCAACGACGCCACGCACCGTGCCGGGTGTGCCCATCTAGCGCGATGCTACCAAGCGG
>DASWAW010000641.1:0-3795 GCA_036390955.1 Arthrobacter sp. | reverse complement strand
GCGTCGCAGGACGGCAGCCGGTAGTTCCAGGACGCCTTGGCGTTGTCACTGGACGGCAGCACGGCGTCATCGCGGTGGAAGACGGTGTGGTTGACCGAGTACGGCATCCCGCCGAGCGCGGCCCGCTCGCCGGGCGAGGCGTCGGTGAGCATGCCCAGCGCCTGGGCCGGGTGGGTGGCGATCACGACGGCGTCGAAGGCCTCCGTGGTCAGTGTTCCCGTACCGGTCATGATGGTCAGCTCCACCCCGTCCGCGTGGCGGCGCACTCCGGTGACCGGGCTGGCGAGGCGGATTTCCGGCAGTGTGGCGGCAATCTTCTCCACGTACGTGCGCGAGCCGCCGGTGACGGTGCGCCACTGCGGTGAGCCCGAGACGCCGAGCAGGCCGTGGTGGCCCAGGAAGGTGAAGAGGTAGCGGGCCGGGTAGGCGAGGGCCGTGGTGGGGTCGCAGGACCAGACGGCGCTGACAATCGGGGTCATGAAGTGCGAGATGAAGTAGCTGCTGAACTTCTCCCGGGCCAGGAACTCGCCGAGGGTCAGCTCGGGCTCCCCTGCAGCGTTCTCCCCGCCGGTGTTCTCCTTGCGGGTGTTCTCCCCGGCGGGGGCCGCCTCGGCGAGCAGGGCGCGGGCCCGGCGGTAAAAGCGCATCACCTCGAGCAGCATCAGCAGGTACCTGCCGTGCAGCAGGGTGCCGGGTCCGGGAAGGATGCCGCGGCCCTTGGCCCGGGCACCGGCGTATTCCAGGCCGCAGCCGTCGCAGCGGACGGACATGCTCATTTCCGAGTCCTGCGTTTCAACCCCCAGCTCGGCGAAGAGCCGCAGCAGCGTGGGGTAGGTCCGTTCGTTGTGGACGATGAAACCGGTGTCGATCCCGAGCACCGGCCCGCCGGCCTGCGGCACGTCGTGGGTGTGGGCGTGGCCGCCGAGCCGCGAGTCGGCTTCGAAGAGCGTCACGGTGTCCTCCCGGTTCAGGACATACGCGGCGGTCAGTCCCGCCACGCCGCTGCCAATGACGGCTACCCGACGGCCCTGGGGGATCCCTGCTGCATCTGACACTGATCTGCTCCTGTTGGCTGGTACATCGATTGCCAGAAATCGTCCTGGTGAATCGTCTTATGGGCAATTCGTCGCCGAGGGGCGTACGGATGTGTGCGACTTCCAAGCATTTCTGTTCAGGCCAATGTGCCAGAATGAAGCGGGATTGCGGTCCCGCCTCACCGGAAACCAGGCGAAGGGCACCCCTTGATTAACCCCGTCCATCTGCGGACCCTTGTCGAAGTGACCCGGCTGGGCTCCTTCGCGGCGGCCGCCACCCGGCTCGGCTACACGGCGTCGGCGGTGTCCCAGCAGATGTCAGCGCTGGAACGCGACACCGGCGTCGAGCTGTTCCATCGCTCCGCCCGCAGCATCCAGCCCACCGAAGCCGCCCTGGTCATGACCCGGCACGCGGCCAAAGTCCTTACGGACATCGAGGCGCTGATGGCGGCGGCGTCCCGCACCGGGGACACCACCCGGCAGGAACTCCGGCTGGGCATCTTTCCCAGCCTGGCCACCTATGTGCTGCCGCGGATCCTGGCGAACCCGGCCTGGAAGAAGCTCGGCATCGACCTGCGCGTGTCCGTGGCGGAGCCCGCCCAGACCATCCAGGGCCTGCGCACCGGCGGCGAACTCGACGTCGCCCTGGTCTACCAGGTGGGGCAGTCCGGCCTGGCCTGGCCGCACACCGTGAACCGGCAGTGGATCGGCGACGACGACTTCCGGGTGGTGCTGCCCGCGGCCTGGGGCATCGGCACGGATTCCAAGGTCGCGGCGGACCACCTCTCCGACATGCCGTGGATTGTGCACCACCCGGGCACGTCCGACGCGACCGTGATTGAACGGCTTTTTGCCAGCTGCAACCTGCACCCCCGGGTGGTGGCGTACAGCGATGACTTCCACGCGAGCCTGGAGATGGCCGCGGCCGGGCTGGGCGCCGCACTGGTGCCCGAGCTTGCCTTGCTGCACCGTCCGGCCGGGGTGGTGGTGCTGGACGTGCCCGAGATCCGGCTGGCCCGGAACGTCTTTGCCCTGCTGATCAATGAGAAGCAGACCGCGCAGGTCCAGCTCTTCGTCGAGCTGCTGGCCGACACTTTCAACTCCCCGGCCCTGAAGCCCGGCACGAAGCCCGCCCCGAAGCCGTCCGTGAAGCAGTCCGCCCCGCGCAAGGACTGAGTCAGCCCTTGCGGAGCAGCTTCCCGAGCCGCTGCCCCAGGCCCGTCCCTGCCCCGGTGAGCGCGCTGACGATGCGGTGCTTGGTCGGGGTGTAGGGCGGGTAGATCAGCTCCAGGGTGTCCGGCCGGAACGGCTTGGCCAGGGTGGCCCGCTCGTGCGAGAAGGTCCGCAGCGAGTGCTCCCCGTGATAGGCGCCCATGCCGCTGCCGCCGACCCCGCCGAACGGCAGGCCCGGCACCGAGAGGTGCGCGGCCGGGACGTCGAAGCACAGCGCCCCCGAGGAGGTGCGTTCCGCGAAGGCCCGCCGGGTGCCGGCGTCGTTGCTGAACACGTACAGCGCGAGCGGCTTGGCGCCGTCGTTGATGATCCGGATGGCCTCGTCCCGCCCGGCGACCGGGACCAGCGGGAGCAGCGGCCCGAAGATTTCCTCCCCCATCACGGTGTCCCCGGGGGCGGGCCGGAGCAGGGTCGGGGCGAAGTGGCGGCTCGCGGCGTTCCGTTCGCCGCCGTGGACCACGGTGCTGCCGTCGGCGAGGGCGGCGATCCGGGCGAAGTGCCGATCGTTGATGATCCGGCCGTAGGACGCGCTGAGGGCGGAGTCCGTGCCGAAGAGCGCACCGATGGCCTTGACGAGTTCGCGCTCCAGCGGAACCAGCACGTCCTCGGTGGCCAGGATGTAGTCCGGCGCCACACAGGTCTGCCCGGCGTTCAGGAACCGGCCCCAGGCGAGCCGTTTGGCCGCCTTGGCCAGGTCCGTGGTGGAGTCCACGTAGGCCGGGGACTTGCCGCCCAGTTCCAGGGTGACCGGCGTCAGGTTCTCCGCCGCGGCGCGCAGCACCACCTTGGCGGCAGCTTCCCCGCCGGTGAAGAAGATGTGGTCGAAGCGCAGTGCCAGCAGGGCCGTGGTTTCCGGGATGCCGCCCTCGACCACCTCCGCCGCACCGGCGAGGTACTCCGGGATCCAGCGGGCCAGCGCCGCCGACGTGGCGGGGGCGTGTTCGCTGGGTTTGAGCACCACGGTGTTGCCCGCGGCGAGGGCGCCGGCCAGCGGGGCGAGCAGAAGCTGCAGCGGGTAGTTCCACGGACCAATCACCAGCACCACCCCCAGCGGGGTCAGTTCGGTCCAGGCCTTGGCCGGCTGGACCGCCAGCGGGACGGGCACGGGGCGGGGCCGCAGCCACGCCGCGAGGTTCTTTTCCAGGTGCGCGGTTTCCGCTGTGACAAAACCGATTTCCGTGAGCAGCGCCTCGGTGGCGTGCTTGCCCAGATCGCTGCCCAGCGCGTCGGCAAATTCCGTGCGGCGCTCGGCCAGCATCCGGCGCAGGCGGCCCAGTTGCTCCAGCCGCCAGGCCAGCGGGCGGGTGGCCCCGGTGTCGAAATGTTCACGGGCGCGGGCGACGGCGGGGGCAACGTTTTGCATCCGCTTAATGTACCGGCACCGGGCGTCCGGAGGGGTGCGGTACCGGATAAAACCTTGGGAATGCTGGAATGGAGCGGTTTTGAGGACTATGTTGAAGGTATGAACAAGGTAGCGAGCAAGCACTTCGGAGAGGTCGAGCTCAACCACGGAAGGGACCACAACTTC
>DASWAW010000640.1:0-4401 GCA_036390955.1 Arthrobacter sp. | reverse complement strand
GCAAATGCGTCCAGGACGGACTGGTGCTCGGCGATGGCATTCTCGGCATCGGTGATGCCCACTCCCCCGAAGAGGCGGAAGCGCTGGACCTGTCCTCCGAGGGCCGCGTAGGCGGCGACCATGAACTGGTTGCCGGTCTGTTCCGCAATCAGCCGGTGGAACCTCTCGTCCGCTTCGAGGTAGTCGCGGTACTCGGCAAACGACGGGCCCCGCGGGGCTGTCTTGAGGTCGGCGACCGCCTGTTCCAGCTCGGCGAGGTGCTCCGGGGTCAACCGGGCGCACGCGAGGCGGGCGTTGACAGGCTCAATGGCCAGGCGTGCTTCCATGAGCTCGGCAAAGTCTTCCCGGGTGAAGACCGGCGCGACCCGGTAGCCCTTGAGTGCCACGCGGCGCACCATCCCGGTGTGCTCCAGGCGCGCGAGCGCTTCCCGCACGGGCGTCGGTGACACATCGAGTTCCCGGGCGGTGCCGTCGATGCTTACGACGGCCCCGGGCTCCAGCCGGCCGTCCATCAGCGAGGCCAGAAGTTCTTCGTAGACGTGATCAGCGAGGACCTGGCGGCTGACAGGACGGCCTTTGGCGCGGACCTCAGCGTGGTTGCCTGGCGAAGCTGGTTGCATGATCAAATCCTATAGGACCCGCCAAAGCGGACGTCTTCCGGAGACGCCCGCGCGACATGCTCAGGCCGACCTCCGCACTCACGGGACATGCTCAGTCCTGGCCCGGGCCAGGCCGGGACATGCCCTGTCTTAAACGCCAACAGTGGACAGAATGGCATCCTGTCCACTGTTCATGGCTGCGGCGGGACATGTCCGGCGGTGACGGTGGCCCCCGCTGGACATGTCCCCCGGGCCGCGGAGTTGCCGGCCGGGAACCTAGTTCTGGTACGCCGGGTAGTCGGTGTAGCCCTCGGCGCCGTCGGTGTAGAAGGTGGACGGGTCCGGCTGGTTGACCGGAAGTCCTTCACGCCAGCGGCGGACCAGATCCGGGTTGGCGATGGCCGGGCGTCCGACGACGACGGCGTCAGCGTGGCCGTCCGCAACGAGCGCCGTGGCTTCCTCGCGGGTGGTGATGACGCCGAAGCCCGAGTTCAGCAGGAAGGTTCCGCCGAAACGGGTGCGCAGCTCCTGCACCAACGCGCTGGTGGCCGGTTCCTTGTGCAGCACGCTCAGGTAGGCGAGCTTCAGGGGCGCCAGGGCATCCACCAGCACCGTGTAGGTCTCGTTGACATCCGCTGCGTCAAGTTCGGTAGCGCCCTGGACGTTGTGCTCGGGCGAGATGCGGATGCCGACCCGGTCGGCGCCGATGGCTTCCACCACGGCCCGGGTCACTTCGATGACGAAGCGCGCACGGTTCTCCGGCGAGCCGCCGTAGACATCGTCGCGCTGGTTCGCGGACGGTGCCAGGAATTCGTGCAGCAGGTATCCGTTGGCAGAGTGCAGCTCCACGCCGTCGAACCCGGCACCAATGGCATTGCGGGACGCGGTGACGAACTCCTGGACGATGCCCGGCAGTTCCTCGGTGGTCAGGGCGCGCGGAACGGGGAACGCCTGCTTGCCTTCGTAAGTGCGGGTCTCGCCCTCGATCGCGATGGCGCTGGGCGCCACCACCTGGTGGCCGCCGTTAGTGTCCTCGTGCGTGACGCGTCCGGCGTGCATCACCTGGGCGAAGATCCGGCCGCCCTCGGCGTGCACGGCGGAGGTGACGTTGGCCCAGCCCGCAAGCTGAGCCTCGGTCACCAGGCCGGGCTGGCCCGGGAACCCCCGGCCGGCCGGGCTGGGATACGTTCCCTCACTGACGATCAGTCCGAGCGAAGCACGCTGCCGGTAGTGTTCGACAACGAGCGGGCCGGGAACGCCCTCCTTCCCGGAGCGGACGCGGGTCAGCGGCGCCATCACGAGTCGGTTGGGCAGTTCCAGGTCGCCGAGAGTCATCGGGGAAAACAGCATGCGCAGTTCCTTTCACAAGGGATTGGGTTCTCTGGCGGTAACTGCGCGGCGCCTGCAACTATTCCGGATGAGACTCGGATCACTAGGGGTGGACGATGATCTTCACGGCGGTGTCGTTGTGGTGGATCAGCGTGTCGAAGCCTTTGTCCACGAGGTCGTCCAGCGCGATTCTGCCCGTGATGAAGGGTTTCAGGTCAACCTTCCCCTCCTGGACGAGCTTGATCGCGGCCGCGTGATCGCCGCAGTAGGCGATGGTGCCGCGGAGGTCGATTTCCTTCAGCACGACCTTCTGCATGTCGACGGTGGCCGGACGTCCCCAGATCGAGACGTTGACCACGACGCCGGCCGGCTTCACGACGTCGAGCATGGTGTCCAGTACGGCATTCACGCCGGCACATTCAAAGGCGGCGTCGGCCCCCGCGCCCGCGGTCAGTTCGAGCACCCGGGCCTTGACGTCATCGGAGCTCGGGTCCAGCACGTGGTCCGCGACGCCCGAGGACACCGCTTTCTCCTTCCGGGCCGCCGACAGCTCCGTGACGATCGTGGTCACGCCCAGGCCCTTGAGGACCGCAGCGGTCAGCAGACCGATCGGGCCAGCACCGCCGACGACGGCGACGTCCCCGGCTTTGACGTCACCCCTGCCGACGGCGTGGTAGGCCACCGCGAGGGGTTCGATGAGGGCGGCTTCGTCCAGCGGGATGTCGCCGACGGGGTGGACCCACCGGGTGTCGACGACGACCTTCTCACTCAGGCCCCCGCCGCCGCCCGCCAGGCCGATGAAGCCGAGTTTGGTGCACAGGTTGTAGTGGCCGCTGAGGCACGGGCCGCATTCGTTGCAGACGATATATGGTTCCACCACCACGCTGTCCCCGACGGCGAGCCCGGTCACTCCCTCCCCCAGTTCCTCGACCGTGCCGGAGAATTCATGCCCCAGGGTGACAGGTGCTTCCTCGTGAGAAATCGGGTGGGGGTGGCCCGGCGGCGGGGTGAAGATCGGCCCTTCCAGGAATTCGTGGAGGTCAGTCCCGCAGATCCCGCACCAGGCGACGGCGATCTTCACCGTTCCGGGGCGGAGTTCCGGCTCCGGAATGTCTTCGATCCGGAGGACCTCACGGGCGTGGAATCGTGCTGCTTTCATGGTGTTTTGTCCTTCGCATTACGGGCCGCGGATGCGCCCGGTGGGGCGCGTCCGCGGCATGTCGTTGGATTCTCACAAGGGGGCCGTCACCCCAGTGTGGTTCCCGGGGCTGTGATTGTCACGGCGCGTCCGGGTCAGCGGGTGTGGTGCGTGGGCTGACGTTCGAAGACCGGCGTCGGAAGGCCCTCCATCCTGGCCTTGAGCTGCAGCGCCAGATAGTTGGAGTAGTGGCGGCTTTGGTGCAGATTGCCGCCGTGGATCCACAGGCTGTCCACGTTGGTGGGTTTCCACATATTGCGCAGTTCCCCTTCCCACGGACCCGGATCCTTGGGGGTGTCGGAGCCGAAGCCCCAGCACTTCCCGACGGCGTCGGCGACCTCGGGCGAGACCAGATCGGCCAGCCAGCCGTTCATTGACCCGTACCCGGTGGCGTAGATGATGGCGTCTGCTTCCAGTTCCGTCCCGTTCGCCATCACGACGGCGTTCCCGGTGATCTTGCCGACCTCGCCGTTGGCGAGCTTGACCCGGCCGTCGATGATCAGCTGCGAGGCGCCGACGTCGATGTAGTAGCCGGAGCCGCGCCGCAGGTATTTGAGGAACAGGCCGGAGCCGTCGACGCCGAAGTCCAGGTCAAAGCCGGCGGCTTCCAGCTGCGCGTAGAACTCGGCGTCCCGCTCGGCCATCTCCGCGTAGACCGGGATCTGGGCCGCCGGCAGAATCCGGTAGGGCAGGGACGCGAACAGCAGATCGGCCTTCTCCGTGGTGACCCCGTTGGCCAGGGCCTTCTCCGAGTACAGACCGCCGAGGGCGAGGTCCATGAGGGATTCGCTCCGGGCGATGTGTGTCGAGGAGCGCTGGACCATGGTGACGTCCGCGCCGTGTTCCCAGAGGTCGGCGCAGATATCGTGGGCCGAATTGTTGGAGCCGATGACCACGGCTTTCTTCCCGGTCCAGTCCCCGCCGCCCGGGTGCTTGGACGAGTGGTACTGCTCCCCGAGGAAGGACTCGGCGCCGTCGAACGTGGGGACGCTGGGGTATCCCGAGACGCCCAGGGCGAAGACGAGCTGTTTGGGACGCAGGGTGACCGGTTCGCCGTCGCGCACCACCTCAACGACCCACTCCTGCGCGGCCTCGTCGAAGCGGGCGTTGGTGCATTCGGTCTTGGACCAGTAGTTCAGTTCCATGATCCGCGTGTAGTTTTCCAGCCAGTCGCCGATCTTGTCCTTCGCCGCGAAAACCGGCCAGTCGTCGGGGAACTTGATGTAGGGCAGGTGGTCGTACCAGACCGGATCGTGGAGGTGGAGGGACTTGTAG
>DASWAW010000639.1:0-3974 GCA_036390955.1 Arthrobacter sp. | reverse complement strand
CACTGGACTCCCGGCCAGCGCGGCCCGGCATTCTATGAGGTCATCACCAACAACCTGACCAAGGTCCAGGGACGCCTGCTCTGCATCACCAACGCCTACGAACCTGGCGAAGATTCCGTGGCGCAGCGTGTGCGTGAGGAGCAGGAAAAGGTCTGGGCCGGCCTCGCCAAGCCATCAGGCTGGCTATACGATTCCTTGGAAGCGAACGCCTCAGCACCCCTCTCCGAGGAGTGGGCGGTCCACATTGTACCACAGATACGTGGAAATGCAACCTGGCTCAACGTCGAGGACATCGTCCAGGAAATCCAGGACGGTTCCAAGCCGACCGCCGGCAAGCGCCGGATGTGGTACAACCAGATCGTCTCCACAGGCGATAGCCTTATTTCAGTTAGTCAGTGGGACGCTATCCTGAAGCCCGGCTGCTATGGCGACAAGCGCGACCTTAAAAAGGGTGACGCTATCGTCATGGGATTCGACGGGTCAAAGACTGATGACGCCACCGCCCTGGTCGCTATCCGCATTGAGGACAATCTGATTGTCCCGCTCGGCATCTGGCAGAATCCCGACCCCTCGCAGAAATGGCAAGTGCCAATTGTCGAGGTCGAGTCGGAGGTCCACCTCGCTTTCCAAATGTATAAAGTGCATGCATTCTTTGCAGATACTGCCTATTGGGAGAGCCAAATCGACAGCTGGTCAGATAGTTACCGTGAGCAACTACTTGTAAAGGCCAGTCCCCGCAGCACCGTCGGATTCGACATGCGCGGCAACAAGGCCAGAATCTCCCAGACCACCGAGGCATTTGTCGGCTCCATTGTCGACGGCCGCGTAAAACAAAACGGCCACCGCCTTATGCGGATGCACGTTTTGAATACGAAGAGGCGCACTAATACCTATGGCCTTTGGTTTGGCAAGGACAGTTCGGAAAGTCCGCGCAAAATTGATGGATTCGCCGCCGGATTCCTCGCCTACATGGCACTGACCACCCTCGCTGAGTCCGGCAAGAAACTTCCCAAGGAATACTCGCGGAAATTGTACACCTACCTTTAGCTAACTAGGAGAACCATTGCCGACCTTCGACGAATTTTCCAGGGGGCAGCGGGACCAGATCTACGCTAACCCCGACGTCAAGGCCGGCAGTTTCCGGCTGGACCTGGTCGAGGATATGTTCCTGACCCTGCAGCATGACCGGGTCGAGTACGACCTCTGCCACGACTATTTCGAGGGCAAGCAGCTCATGCCGTACGCACCCCGGAACGCGACCCCGCAGATCCGTGACCTGCAGAAACGCAGCATTGCAAACTGGATCCCACTTTTGGTGAACTTGCCGAGCCAAATGTCCTTCGTGGACGACTACCGCCGGCGCACCGCCGGCAAGCTGGACCGCAAGGGCGGGGACACCGCGGAGAACTCGAATACCGAGTGGACCCTTTGGCAGCGGAATCGGATGGACGGGCGACAAGCAATAATTTACCGCTCGGTGCTGACCTACGGGCACGCCTTCGTGGTGGTGAATAACCTGGATCCGAAGAACGTCACCTTCGACATTCTGTCGACCAGGAATACGGTGGCGTACTTCAGGGACCCGGTTAATGACATCCGGCCCTCCCACGTGCTGACGATCAAGAGCTACCCGCGCGATGAGAAGACCCCCGGCCTCGCCATTCTCTGGGATGACGTCTACCGCTGGGAAATGGTCTACAGCGTCGACGGGAAGTTCACGGTCAAGGGCAAGCCTTTCGCCCACCGCCTGGGCAAGTGCCCGGTGATCCGGTACACGTGCTTCGTCGATGACGAGGGCCGCACGCGCGGCGTCGTCAAGCCGGCCATCCCGCTGCAGGACCGCCTGAACCAGGCCACCTTCTCCACGAATGTGACCGCCGATTTTGGCGCTTTCAAGGTCAGGTACGCCGCAGGGCTTATGCCTTCCTTCCGCAAGGATGAGAACGGCGATCTGATCCTGGATGCGAACAACGAGCCCATCCCCGAGCCGATCGAAATCAGCCAGGCTTCACTCCTGCTGAGTGATGATCCTGCAACGAAATTCGGGCAGCTGGAGGAGACCCCCCTGGATGGCTACATCCGCCAGGAGGAGCAGGCAGCCCGCAACTTCACGACCATCTCCCAGTTCCCGCCGCTGGCCTCGATCTCCAACCTGGCCAACCTGTCCGCGGAAGCCTGGGCGGCAGCCGAGGCGCAATTCATCCGGTGGATCGACTCGCTGCACATTTCCCTGGGTGAGTCCCACGAGGAACTGCTGCGCACCGGATCCCTGGCTGCCGGCGACACCGAGGGTGCGAACTCCTACGGCGGAGAAGTCCGCTGGCGGGATATGACCACCAAGACGATCGCCGTCATGATGGATGCACTCGGCAAGGCAGCGACCATGCTGGATGTCCCGCGCAAGGGCCTGTGGCCCATGATCCCCGGTGTCACCAACGGCCAGCTCGATGACTGGGATGTGCTGCACGAGCAGCAGATCGAGGACACGATGGCCCTGGATGTCCAGGTCATGCAGAAGACTGCCGCCGCGGCGCAGAAGGTCTCCGGGCAGCCGAAGCCGACTTCCCCCAACGGGACGCAGAAGAAGCCGCTGAGTGGCAACGGCGCCTGAGATCCTGGCGATTGAGAAGCTGCACCAGGCCGCGCAGGCCCGGCTCGGCTTCGCCGCCGCCTTTCTGTCCCTGGCCGAATGGCAGGCAGTCGCCCCCCTGAACCCCGCGGCCACGGCCGCGTCGTGGCTGACGTTCTCCCTCAAGGCGATCGTCGCCATCCGCATATTGTCCCGCAGGCTGGCAGTCCAGCACTACCAGCTCATTAGGGCACTGGAGACCGGACGCACGCTTGGCGTGCCGGAAGGGTCCCCATCCACCACCACCTCCACCACACTGGGCAGTCTCCGGAGCAGCTTCCGCAAGACGGCCATTGACATCGCCTCCCTCCCGTCGCCGCTCACCCGCAGCGACGACCCGAATATCCGGTGGTTCGAGGAGCAGCTGGCCTCGATCCCCAAGGATTTCCTCCCCGGGGCAATCCATCTCGACGACATCGAGGTGGATCCCCTCATCCAGTCCTACATGGATGTCGAGGGCGGCGGGGATGCCAAGGCGATCCCGGTCGACAAGTACACCTGGCCCGAGGACATGAGCCTTGACCAAGTGGACGCCGCGTACCGCGACCTGCTCCGGAAGCAGGCCGAGGACACAGGCTCCAGGGTCAAGGACCTGCGCAAAAGCGCGGACCTGTCCCCCGACGAGGTACTGACCCAGATCGAGACCACCCACGCCTCCGCAGGATCCATCGGATCCGGAACCGTTGACGCCGCCGGCATTGCCAGCGGCCGAGACGCCATGCTCGGCGCCATCAGGAACGACAGGCTCGTTCTTGCCGTGGCGCGCGGCACGGGCCCGGATCCCTGCGCATTCTGTGCCCTACTTGCAGGCCGCGGCTTCGTCTATAAGAGCGAAGCAACAGCCGGCGTTGGCGACTCGGAAACGATAGTCAAGTATCACATTCATTGCCATTGCTATCCGATCTTCCGCTTCGTGCGGGCCTCGGAACTGCCTGCGCTCAATGCCTACTTCCAGGAGAAGTGGCCCGAGGTCACCCAAGGCTATAGCGGCCATGACGCAGTGAAAGCCTGGCGGCGCTGGATCTATGCCCAGCGCAAAGCCAACCCCGGAGCGCCCCACGGCATTTCGGTTTTTGCACGCACAAACCCATAGTCCCTGGAGGACAAGGAAACCATGTCTGACACAGCAGGCTCGGCCCAGGAGGCCGCTGCAACCCCCGTCGTCACCGAATCAACGGCCCCGGATCCCTGGGCCGCATTCCCCGCCGAGTTCAACTGGGTCCGCAAGGAACTGGAGGACACCCGCAAGGAAGCTGCTGAAAAGCGCGTCATTGCCCGGGAACTCCAGGACAAGCTGGCCACGGCCAAGACGCCGGAGGAAGTGCAGCAGATCACTGCTGCGTAC
>DASWAW010000638.1:0-5344 GCA_036390955.1 Arthrobacter sp. | reverse complement strand
GGCTCGGGCACTTGGGGCGCGCCATCCTCGGCCCCGGTCATGATCCGGCCTCCGGATCCTGTTGCCCGGGCTGGCCAGCCGATGCCTGTCCCGGTGCCGGTACTGAGGCCGGGTCGAAGACTTTCCCTGCCCGGGAGGCTTCCTGGCAGGCGTTGAAGATGAGGTGGAACCATTCCGGCGTCATCGTCGGTGTCGCTTCCTCGAATCGCTCCATGGCGAATTCGTTGCGAAGCCGCTGCTCGTTCCAGGGCGTGTCCCCGGAAGGGTCCTCGGCGCTGCGCCAGAGGTTGCGTTGCTCCGGGGTCGTCTCAGTTGCGTGCAGGATGCGGTGAATGGCCGCATTGGCCGTCATCGTGGCCAGGCAGGGTGTGCAGATGTGCAGCTCGAGATGCTCACCGCCGAACACAGAGTCGAATGCGGTGGCGCCGTAATGCCCTGTGCTGGTGAAGGTGTTCGCAGCGTACGGGGTATCGACTTCACCGTCCATAGCCTCCAGGGGCTTGCGGCAGACCGCGCACGGCAGGGTCGTGGCGGTCTTAGTCGGTGTCAGTTCAGGCACAGCGTGTCCTCCATCGTTGTCGCACGGTTGTTCAGCCAGGCGGCCGGGAGCAAGGGGTTGCGATCCAGCATGGCGTCTGCGGCCTCGCGCAGGATTGTCGGGTTGTAGCGGAAGCCGCCGTCGAGCAACTTGCTGATCAGCTGGTTCTTCTCGCGGTGGTTCAGCTGTCCGAAGGTCCCGACGGTCTCGATCAGGGCGTCGAGCTGGGCTCGTTCTTCTTTGCGGGTCATCGGGTTCCGATCAGCTCTGAGGTTTCACATGCGTCGATAAATTGGCCGAGCTCGTCAAAGGAGACGGGCCGCTGCCAGACGTCGAAGCCGACGTTGACCTGCCGGCCCCGGACCTTCCAGGCCTTGTGGACGTGTCCGTGCAGCAGCCATAGGCCCTCGTCACGGAGCCGCCACTGGTTGTAGCGGTCCTCCCGGTCGATGCCGTCCCCGTCATAGGGGAAATGGGAGAGCACGACGTTCCGGTCCCCGATCCGGCGGCTGCCCGCCATCTGCACGGAGGCGAAGACTTCAAGGTATTTGCGGAAGTGGCGGTGCGCGTCCGGGTACAGCGGGTGGACGGGGTCGTGGTTGCCGGCGACCAGGCGTTTGGTGCCGGGCAGCTTCTTGAGCAGCTCCAGGGCCGGTTTCGGGTTGGAGGAGGCGAGGTCGCCCAGGATCCAGACGGTGTCTTTCTTGGTGACGTTCTCGACCCACTGCTGGGCGAAGAAGTCATCGTGGTCTTTGGTGCAGGAGAAGCCGCGATCCTGGGCCACCACGGAATGCCCGATATGGGGATCTGAGGTTGTGAGGACGCTCGTCATGGCGTATCCGCGTTCAGGGCTTTGCGCAGGTCGGCGGCAGCCTTGGCGTAATCGCCGCCCGTGACGAAACCGTTGTCGATGAGGTACTGCATGTCGTCGACGATCTTCTCGACCTTCTGCAGCCGGCCAGCCAGCAGCGGCACATCGGTGAACGAGGCGGCCACGAACCGGGCCGACGCTTCGTCCCCGTCAAAGTTCAGGGCGTTGTTGCCCCACCGGGTGCGCACGACGTCGCAGACCAGCCAGGACTTGCCGTCGGGGCCGTGGTCGTCGATGACTTCAGCGAACGCCGGGCCGGGGATGGCCGCGGCGCGGCGGTCGAGGATGGTCTGCAGGGAATCACTCATGGACCCCATGTGTGCGGAGGAGGCGGTTACCGTGCCCGGTCAGGTGTCAGTGCGGCTGCCTTGTGGATGGCCACGAGTCGCTCAGCCTGCGTGAGCACTCCGGCGAAAGGCGTCATTTGGCGCAAGTCGATGCCGCGCTCGGCGGGATCCAGCATGACCTCTACCAGCCGGTCCGCGTCGCCGGCGTCAACGAGTGCTTTCCACTCCGAAACCCAGCCCTGGGCGTGTGGGCCGCGGACTCTCGCCGCCATCGAACCGAGGTTGGTCCGTGCCTTGCTGAAGACCGCTTGAGGGTCTTCGCTGACTTTCTCAGCCACTGCGCGGTGCAGTTCATAAGACACCCGTTCTTCACGGCGCCCAAGATACGGCCGGCTTGATTTGGCCTTCTCCAGCAGTCGCTGGATGACAGCCGGGCTCACTCCGGTGACCTCAGCAATCCGACGGATCGGCATGCCTTCTACTGACAGGGCGAAGACGGCTTCGGCGCGCCGTTCAGAGGCCCCGAGCATCTGCTGGCGCGACCGTTCGGCAGTCTCGGCAGCTTCCTTCGCTTGCCGGATGAGCTCATCCGTCAACGTGGTTGACATGTGTGTATCCTACCCCCGTACAAAGGCGGGTTGGAGGGTCAGGCCCCGGCGCCGGCAGAGACCGGGGAGGGACCGGCTACCAGAGAACGGAGCTTCCTCTTCAACTTCGTGCCGCGGCCGGTCCACCAGTCGTCGTTGTTCTTGAGCCGGTTCCAATCACGGAGCATCGCGTAACTCAGGTAGCCATCGCAGAGGGCGCTGAACCAATGGCTGGTGAAGATGTCCATGGCCAGGGAGAACACGAATCCGGCAAAGAGCGGCAGACAGAGGCCCCGCAGAAGGGTTGAGACCAGATATGACCGGCGGGTCCCGGCGACGGCGCGGTGGTGGATGAACATCGCCACGGCGTACGGAACGAAGAGCGCTGAGACTGCGAACGACAGGGCGGACCAAAGCGGTGAAGACCCGAAACGGGACCAGTAATCAATAACCATGCCCACCATGTGTGCGGACGAGGTAGCCCCCGTGCCCGGTGAGCGTTGTCCCCGAGTCTACGCATGAGTCCTTACGGGGCGTGGTGCTGACGCTATAGGGGCGTTTCCACTGCGTCCTCCAGCCGTCGATGTACCCCAGCCTGGAGGAAAACATGTCCACATCCCGTATCCGTTATCTGACACCCGCCCTGTTGACTCTGGCATTGACCGGTCTGGCCGGAACTGGAGCTGCCAGCGCAGCCCCGTCCGTGCCGCCCAGCCACGACATCAGGACTGCTGTGAGCGCCGCGGCATCCCAAGCCGGCCTCGGAGACAAGCTGTCCAGCTGGAGCGAGAAGGACGGTGTCATCCGGGTCGCGCTCACCCAGGTCAAAGGCAACGAGGCTGCGGTCCTGAAAGCCAAGCTGGGAAAGAGCGTCATTGTCACCCAGGAGCAGCGCTACGAGACGGCAACGAACAGGACTCCCGTGCGAAGCAAGTCCGTGGAGCACCGGATGACTTTCGCGCAGCGGGTCAAGACCTGGGCTAAGTCCCCGACCACGACTGCGCCGGCTCCCGTGACCCCCGGGGCGTACCCGCCGTTCATCGACTCCCCGGCCTATAAGGGCGGCGACAGGATCGTCTCCCAGCAGACGATCAACGGCACCAACTATGTCGTCCAGTGCACCGTGACGGCCCCGTTCATCACCGGCGGCGCAACCGACATGCTGACCGCCGGCCACTGCGGCCCGGTCGGCACTCACTGGTACCAGGGCTACTGGGACGGGTCCAAGATCCAGTCATCCGGCGACATGGGCAACGCAGCCGCCGTTTCCTGGTCCAACAACCAGATCGACGGAACCCTGCTGAGCGGCGGCAGCTACACGCCGGCCATCACCACGAGCGCGACCACCACCGCGCCGGTCATTGGCGCGGCCACCGTGGCCGTGGGCTCGCATGTCTGCACCGACGGGTCCTTCACCGGGTATACCTGTGGAGCCACCGTGACTGCCACGGACGTGTGCGCGAACGTCTCCGAGAACGGAAGCATCGTCACCGTGTGCGGTCTCGACATTGCAGACGCCCCGACCAAGGTCGTCCAGTCAGGTGACAGCGGCGGCCCCGTTGTGATCCAGTCCGGCACGGGTGTTCAGATCGCGGGCACGATCAGCGCCCAGGCGAACAACGGAACACGGGTCCTGTTCACCGATGTGAGGCACCTGCAGACCGTCTTCAGCGGCACGGTCGCCAAGTAGCCCAACCGTGGCAGGGGTGCGGCGCCGATGGTGCCGTGCCCCTGTTTTATGTGAGGCGCGGGGTGCTAGCTTGAAGCTCTCAACGGCGATGGGGGACAGATGGGATTTTTCACGCGCAGGCTCATTCCGAGGAAGGTGCGTCGGCTCGTCCACCCGGTCCGGGCAGTGAAGCGGGCGGTCACGCCCAAGCCGATCAAGAAAGCACTGCGGGCCGTCAGCACGGTGCGGAGCCCGGTCAGGGCTGCAGGCTATGCCGCGGAGCGGGCGGTCTTCACCAAGCGGAAGGCTCCGGCGCCGGTGTACCGGCACGGGATGTGCCCGACGAAGCACCGGTCCTGGGACGCGGCGCAGCGGTGCCGTAAAGGCTGAGTCCTCAGGCGGGCCGGACGGCGGGGCTGGAACGTGGCAAGAACTGCTTACAGACCCAGCGGCCCAGCTTCTTTCCCCTGCCCTTCCACCAGTTGTCATCGTCTTTGGACCGGTACCAGTTCAGGAACAGGAACATCGTGACGATGACATCCATGCTGACGCCGAAGTAGTCGCGGTCCGCGGAATCCAGGACGATGTCGGTCATCTTGACCAGGATGGCCGGAACACTGAGGGTCCGCACGACGGTTGTCAGCACATAGTGCCGTCGGGTGCCGCGGACGGCGTAGTGCCGGATCAGGTCAGCAAAGATGCAGCCGTCGACCACGACCTCGATGATCAACCACACGAGCGCGAAAACCGGGCTGTGGGTCGCGTGGGAAAGCTGGTCGAACCCTCTCATGCGGCGAGGCGGACCGGCTCGTCCTCCACGGCCAGTGCGTAGATCTCGGCGGTGTCGTACTCAGACGGAGCCGTTGCAGCCATGGCAGCATCTTCCTCGGCCCGGAGCTTCGCGGCACCGTGCACGAACGCCCAACCGAGCACCATGCCGAGGGCCCAAGCGGCCCCGATGATCAACCACATATTCATGCTGTATGCCTCTTTTCGTACAGGTCCTGGGCGACGGCGACAACAAGCTCACGGAGCCGTCCGCCTTCGATTTTCATGATGTGTTTCTTGCGGCGCCGGCCGCCGGGGGAGTCCAGGCGCATGAACCCCTTCATGGTGCCGTCCAGTGCCTTCTCCGAGCCCCGGTGCCGGTTGTGGGCACCGGGGCTGCCTCCCGGGGAGGGGACGTTGCGGTTCACGGTTTCACCGTCTCTTCCTCGGTCCAGACGAGGACAATCTCCTCATCGCGGGATTCGATCCATGCGGCGTCATCGGTCAGCGGCCTTCCGGCCCTTTCGAGCTGCTGCCGGACGGCGGAGATCGCCTTCTCCATCCCCACCCAGTTGGTGGGTGAGGCGAGGACGGTTTCGTGCCGGAGGACGTGCACCGTGCGGG
>DASWAW010000637.1:0-4184 GCA_036390955.1 Arthrobacter sp. | reverse complement strand
CCGGGGGAAGCCGCGGCATCGGCCTGGCCATCGCCACCCGCGCCGCGCGCGACGGCGCCAACATCGTCCTGATGGCCAAGACCGGCCAGCCGCACGCCAAGCTGGAAGGCACGGTCTACTCCGCCGCCGAACAGATCGAGGAAGCCGGCGGCCAGGCCCTGCCGCTGGTCGGGGATGTGCGCAACGACGCCGACGTCGCCGGCGCGGTGGCCGCCGCGGTCGAACGCTTCGGCGGGATCGACATCGTCATCAACAACGCCTCCGCGATCGACCTGTCCAAAACCGACGACGTCGACATGAAACGCTACGACCTGATGCAGGACATCAACGTCCGCGGCACCTTCCTGCTCTCCAAGCTCGCCCTGCCGGCCCTGCGGGAATCCGACGCCGGCCAGATCCTGACGCTGTCCCCGCCGCTGAACCTGGACCCCAAGTGGGCCGGCATGCACCTGGCCTACACGATGGCGAAGTACGGCATGAGCCTGACCACGCTGGGCCTGGCCGAGGAGCTGAAGATCGACGGCATCAACGTCAACTCGCTGTGGCCCTGCACCCTGATCAACACGGCCGCCATCCGCAACATGCCCGGCGGCGAAAGGATTGTCCAGGGCGCCCGCGGCCCCGAAATCATGGCGGACGCCGCCCACGCGGTCCTCACCAGCAGCAACGCGATCCCGGAATCCGGCAGCTGGAGCGGCAACTTCTACACCGACGAGCAGGTCCTCGCCGCCGCCGGCGTCACGGATTTCACCCCGTACAGCCTCGGCGCCCCGGAAGAGAAGCTGATCCCTGACATCTTCCTCTGAGTTTCCTGTGCTTCCGTGCCGCCGGCGGTAAGGAACGGGGCCGACGGCGCCGTGACTCGGTAGGATTCAAAGCATGGAAGCCGCGCAGGAAGCCCCGGACCGTCCGCCCCTCGATGTGAACGCCCTCAGCGATGAGGCGTTCCTCTCCGCCAACGGCATTCCGCGGCTCACGGTGGTGGACTCCACGGGCTCCACCAACGCCGACCTGATCCGCGGTGTCACCGAGGATCCCGCCGCGTACCCGGACCTCACCGTGCTCACCGCCGAATACCAGAGCGCTGCCCGCGGCCGACTTGACCGCCGCTGGGAAGCCCCGGCCGGCAGCTCCGTCTCCGTCTCGCTGGTGCTGCGCCCGGTCAACGCCGAAGGGCGCCCGCTGCCGACGCAGAGCTATTCCTGGCTCTCGCTGCTCGCGGCCCTTGCCCTGCGTGAGGCGCTGCTGGAGACTGCGGGAATCCCGGCGGAACTCAAATGGCCCAACGACGTCCTGGTCCGCGGCCGGAAAATTGCCGGCATCCTCGCCCAGCTTGGCCCGATGGCGGGCGGCGCCGTGCCCCCCGTTGTGCTGGGGACCGGACTGAACGTCACCCTCACCGAAGCCGAGCTCCCGGTGCCCACCGCCACCTCCGTCCTGCTGGAACACCCGAGCACGGTGGACCGGACCGAGCTGCTCAAGAGCTACCTGTCCCGGTTCGCCACCCTCTACCGCAGCTTCTGCAACGCCGACGGCGATCCCGCCGCCGGAATGGCCGGCGGCCCCTCGCTGCACAAGCGGGTCGAGCACCTGCTGACGACGCTGGGGAAGCAGGTCCGCGCCCAGCTGCCCGGCGACCACGAAATCATCGGCCACGCCACGCGCCTGGATGAGTACGGCTCACTGATGGTGGTGGACTCCGGGGGGCACGAGCACGTGGTGACGGCCGGCGATGTGGTGCACCTGCGTCCCTGGACGCCCCCGGGTACGGAAAGCGGCAAGGACCAGCATCCGGGCCACGAAAGCGGTTATGCGTAAAGAGCTCCTCCCGGGCGAGCAAGTGATTGTGGTGACCCGGCCGCAGCCCCGGACCCTGATTGTTCCGGCGCTGATGTTCATCCTGGTTCCGGCGCTGGCCGCCTATGCCAGCGCCTGGATCGTCAAGGGCGGACCCGCCCGGCTCGCGCCCCTGTTCAAGGAGTCGGCCAGGGAATGGACGCCCTGGCTGATCGGGGCGTGCGTTGGCCTGGCGGCCTGGGTGCTGCTGGGCTACTGCCTGCCGCGGGCCATGACCTGGCACGCCACGAAGTACACCCTGACGAGCCACCGCCTGGTGGCCCGTTACGGCATGTTGCGGCGGCGCGACCAGCAGGTTTCCCTCGCCACCATCCGTAATGTGGTCATCCACCAGTCGTTGCTCCAACGCGTATTGCGCTCCGGGAATATATCCTTGGAGACCGGACACCCCACCAGCACCGTGGTGCCCGACGTCCCGGAGGTCGCGACGTTCCGAAACTTCATCCTCGACGCCATCAACGATCTCCCGCGGGACGAGATCTGGGGCTCCGAGGACATGATGCACAACCCCGATGCGGCATGGCCGCCGGAGACGAGAGAAGGTGGAAGAGATGAGCGCTGAGAACGTCCACCAGGACACCGGACTCCTGGACGAAGAACCGTCGCAGGTTCCGGACGCCGTCGTCGAGACCGCCAACCTCCAGGAAGCCGTCCTAGATTCCGTGGCCGACCAGGCTGATGACGACGCCGAGGAAGCCGTCGCGAACGCCGGGGCCTGGCTCCCCGATTCCGCGGACACCGACGCGACGGTAGACCCACTTGCCGACACCGACGACGAGTCAGCCGCCGACGACGCGGACTCCGCAGACACAGCCGACGCCGCAGAACCTGCCGCCGCGCCGCCCACCGGCACCATGTCCGCCGAACGCATCGCGCTGAAAGCCCTGGAACAACGGCTGCTCGGCGGGGAACGCAAACTCCGCCGCCGGGAAGTGGCCTCCGGCGCCGGACTGTCCCTGCTCTCGGCCCGCAAACTCTGGCGCGCCCTGGGCTTTCCCAACATCGGCGACGAGGACGTTGCCTTCACCGAACGCGACCAGTCCGCGCTGAACACCATCGTGGACCTGGTCCGCGCCGGCAAGCTCACCGAGGAAGCGGCGATTTCCGTCACGCGCGCCATCGGCCAGATGACGGACCGCATGGTGGTCTGGCAGATCGAAGCCCTCGTCGAGGACATGGTCCACCAGCAGGGCGTCACCGACGCCGTGGCCCGCAAACGCCTGGTCAGTGAACTGCCGTCCCTCGTGGACGCGCTGGAGGAAATGCTGGTCTACTCCTGGCGGCGCCAGCTCAACGCCGGCGTCCAGCGCCTGGCCGTGCGCGCCGAGGCCGGACTGGCATCCAGCGAGGAGGGACGCGAAGGCGACGAGGACGACGCCCCGCTGCCGCTGGCCCGCGCGGTCGGATTCGCGGACCTGGTTTCCTACACCAGCCTCTCCCGCCGCATGAACGAAAAGACCCTCGCCCAGCTGGTCCAGCGCTTTGAGAACAAATGCGCCGAAATCATCTCGGTGGGCGGCGGCCGGCTGGTCAAGACGGTCGGCGACGAAGTCCTATACATCGCTGAGACGCCGGCGGCCGGCGCCGAAATCTCCCTGGCCCTGTGCCAGGCCTTCACGGAAGATGAGATCCTGCCGCAGGCCCGCGTGGCCATGGTGTGGGGACGCATCCTCTCCCGGCTGGGCGACATCTACGGCCCGACCGTGAACCTGGCGGCGCGGCTCACCGCGCTGGCAGATCCCGGAACGGTGCTGGTGGACTCCATGACCGCGTCCGCGCTGGAACAGGACGAACGGTTTGTACTGCTTCCGCGCCCCGCCGAGGATGTCCGCGGCTTCGGCGAAATCCACCCGGTGGAGCTGCAACGCGGCAGCGGCCGCGGGCTCGTCCTGGACTAAAGGCACCCTGAGCTGCACCGATGCCGACGCAGCGGAACTTGACTCCGGCAGGGTTTCTCTAATCGATAGCTAATATGGGATAGTCGGAGCTATCCGGCACCAGCAAGGGGCGATGCCCCTGCTTTGGCTGCCGTGACTCTGGGGGACACCGCACATATGAAGACCTTCCTGGCAGCCCTGCGGCCAAAAACGCGCCGCGCGGTCCCGGCACGCCCGCTGACCACCCGCCGGAAACGCTTCATGGCAGGAACCGGTCTCGCCGCTGCCTCCGCGGTCCTCATCACCGGCGCCATCATCTATCCGGGGTTTAGGACCGCTGAGGTGGAGTTGAATGATGGCGGGGTGTGGGTGGTGTCGAAGTCGAAGAATGCGGTGGGGCGGTTGAATTATCCGTCGCGGGTGTTGGATGGGGCGGTGACGCCGGCGTCG
>DASWAW010000636.1:0-2211 GCA_036390955.1 Arthrobacter sp. | reverse complement strand
TCGCCCCCGTCAATCGCGGAATCTGGGCCGGCACCGTGGCTACCGTGCTGTAGCTGGTGTCACCGGTGCCCAGGGCCATGCCGCTGTTGGATCCCCAGGACCAGACCTTTCCGTCGGCGGTGCGGGCGTAGGTGGTTGATCCGGAGGGGGTGACCGCCGCGATTCCGGCCAGGCCCTGGACTTTGACGGGCACAGGGGATCCAGTTGTCGTGCCGTTGCCCAGTTGGCCGCTCGCATTGTCCCCCCAGGCGTAGACCGTGCCGTCCGTCAGCAGCGCGTACGCGCTCGTGTCGCCGGCAACCACGGACTTCACCCCGGACAGGCCCTTGACCTGGACAGGGAGCGGGGAGTCTGCCACGCTGCCGTTGCCCAGCTGGCCGTTCGAATTGGCGCCCCAGGCCCGAACCGTACCGTCCTTCAGCACGGCATAGGCCGTCTGGTACCCGGCATCGATCCCGGCCACGTCGGCCAGCCCCCGTACGGTCACGGGGTTGACGGCGTCAGAGGTCGTGCCGTTGCCCAGTTGGCCGGCGGCGTTCCCGCCCCAGGCTTTCACGGTCCCGTTCCGCAGCAGCGCGTACCGGGAATAGTAGGCGGCCTTAACGGTCGTGGCGTCGATGCCCAGCACCTGCTCCGGGGTCTCGCTGCCCCCGCCGTAGCCGGTGCCCGCCTCGCCGAGGTAGCCGGATCCCCATGTGTAGGCCGCTCCGTCGGTCGCGGTTCCCGGCAAGTGGTAGCCGGCAACGTCGGCGATCAGATGCGCTTTCCCCGCGGAACGGTTGAACAGTGTCACCCTCCCGTCCGCACCGATCGGCACGGTGACCAGGTTCGGAACCGTCTGCCCTTTTGCGTAGTTCACGTTTGACGCGGCGCTCCGGTCCGTGCCGCTGGCATAGGCGGAGACAAATCCGAAGGAATCCGTCTCTGTCACGGTCAGGTTGAACACCACCGAGGCAGCCCCCACGGGCACGCCGTTGACGCCCCCTACCTGGAAGGACACCGGGGAATCGGCGCCTGCAGGGGAATTTCTGCGGGTGTCCAGCACCCGTGACGGTGCCAGCGCTTGAAAGAGCCCCGGCGCCGCGGGCTGCCCGCGCAGGAAGTAGCCCGCGACGTCGGCCACGAGCTGCACGGTTCCGCCGGAGCGGTTGAACAGGCTCACTGTTCCGTCGGCACCGACCGGCACCGTGACAAGGTTCGGCACGGTCTGGTCCTTCGAATAGTTCAGGTTCGACGACGCCGGCCGCGTCGTTCCGCCGGGATACGCGGTCACAAAACCGGCGGACTGCGCCTCGGTGGCGGTCAGGTTGAAGACCACGGCCGCGGCGCTCGACGGTACGCCGTGCACACCGGCTGCCTGGAACGACAGCACCGAGTCCGCACCCACGGCAGTCTTCGTGCGTGTGTCGAGGAAGCGGGTCGGCGCCACCGACCGGAAAGCCCCGGGCAGGGCCGCCTCACCTTCCAGGTAGAACCCGGCGACGTCGGCGATGAGGTGCGCCCGGCCCGCCGAGCGGTTGAACAGGGTGACCTGGCCGTCGGGCCCTACCGGCGCTGTCACGAGGTTCGCCACCGTCTGACCGCGAGCATAATTCAGGTTCGAGGCCGACGGCGTGTCCGCTCCGCTGGCGTACGCGGTCACGAACCCGTTGGACTCCGCTTCGGTCACCGTGAGGTTGAACACCACCGCCGCTATGCCGGTGGACGTGCCTTTGAAATCGCCCACCCAGAAGGAGACCGAGGAATCGGCACCGACCGGCGTCCCGGCGCCCGCCCGTGTATCAAGGCTGCGCCGGGGAGCGACGGAACGGTAAGAGCCGGGGTCCCCGGGGGTGGTGGTTCCGCCAGCCAGTGCTATCGCGGAGCCTAAAGCTGCACCGGGCACCCTGGCGTGTGCCGGCTCCACAGGCGTGACTAAGACGAAGGCAAACGTACAAACGAGAAAAACGGTCAGCTTCTGAATCCAGGCATTTATGCGCGGTGTTAGCACAGGTCCCCCCACAGGCCAGTTTGAACGGGCTCCATGATGAGCCTGAGACGGACTATAGCATTTGAGCTGCCGTTTTCCGTTTTGGGGGTTAAATGCGGGAGAGCCCCAACCGTGTGGTTGGGGCTCTCGACCGTTTAATGATGTTCCGGCGGTGACCTACTCTCCCACACCCTCCCGGGTGCAGTACCATCGGCGCTGTGGGTCTTAGCTTCCGGGTTCGG
>DASWAW010000635.1:0-13937 GCA_036390955.1 Arthrobacter sp. | reverse complement strand
GTGGAGGTGGCGGACGGGGCGAAGCTGTTGCTCACCACCCAGTCGGCCACCAAGATCTACCGGACGCCGGGGTCGTTTGCCGAACAGCGGATGCGGCTGCGGCTGGGGGAGGGGTCGCAGCTGGAGCTTGCCCCGGACCAGCTGATCGCCTACCGGGAAGCCAGCTACCGGCAGAACACGCACATCACCATGCACCCGACGTCGAGCCTGGTCATGTCCGAGGTCATCACCCCCGGCTGGTCGCCGGACGGCGCCTCGTTCCGGTACGAGGAACTGCGGCTCCGGACCGAAATCCACGTGGAATCCGGGGGCCACAGTGGACTGCTGGCACTGGACAACCTGCTGATCCGGCCGCCGCAGCACGACGTCACGGGGATGGGGTTCATGGAGGGCTTTAGCCACGTGGGATCCCTGATCGTGGTCGACGCGCGCGTTGACCAGGAACTCGCGGACGAACTGGATGCTCTGGCCGCCGGCCATGATGCCCACACAGGGGTCTCGTTGACTGCCACGGTTGATGGCATCGGCGGGCTTGTGCTCCGGTCCCTCTCGGACAGCACGGGCGAACTCAACAGGCTCCTGGGCAGCTGCAGCGCCCTTTTGCGCCAGCGGTGGCATGGCACGGCGCCGCTGGACCTCAGGAAATACTGATGACCGCGTTGGCCGCATTTGCCGCCATGTACCGGCAACGCGAACAGCTCCCGGTGCGGACCCGGCTGACTGCCACCTTCGGTGCGGTCGCCGCCCTGCACGCTGCCGCCGTCGGGCTTCTCCTGGCCGGCCTGCTGACGGCGGGCGAGCCATTGGCTCTTGGCCTGGTGCTGACCGCCTACGGTGCGGGCGTCAAGCACAGCTACGACTGGGACCACCTCGCCGCCATCGACAATTCGACCCGCCGGTTTGTGGCCCAGCGGAAGGACCCTGTCAGCGTCGGGTTCGCGTTCAGCCTGGGCCACAGCTCGGTGGTGGTTCTGGCAGGGGTCCTTGTTGTGGGCGGGACCGCGATGGTGGGCCAGTTCATGGAGGACGGCACCACCGGGAACCTCGTCCTGGGGCTGATAGGCAGCGGCGTTTCGGGAATCTTCCTGCTGGCCATGGGACTGTTCAACGGATCCGCGTTCATCCGGGCGGCCAAGGCCTACCGGAGTGCGCAGGGCGGCGGAGAAATACTGGACGAGGATCTTGAGGCCCAGGGGTTTATGGCCCGGCTGCTGGCGAAACCCCTCGCCAGGGTCCAGAGGCCGCGGAGCATCTACGTCATCGGGTTCCTTTTCGGGCTGGGTTTCGACACGGCCACCACGATCGGTCTGCTGGTGATGGCGACCGCCGCGTCCCTGGCCGGAGTTTCCCCGTTTGCCCTCCTGGCGCTTCCGCTCGCGTTCACCGCGGCCATGACGCTGTGCGACACCACCAACGGGGTGGCCATGATGCGCATGTACCGATCCGCCCTTCATGACCCGCGACGGAAGCTCGGCTTCAACGCGCTGGTCACGGGCATCTCCGCCGTATCGGCGCTGGTCATCTCGGTCATCACCCTGGGCGGGTTCTTCAACGCCGCATTCGGGCTGGAGGATCCGGTGACCACCTGGCTGGGGGAGACCGACCTGGGCGAGGCGGGGCTGCTGCTGGTCGCGTGCCTCCTCACGGTGTGGGGCGTCGCCTCGGTCCGCGGGCGGCTGCTCGCCTCACGGCCCGGCAACCCGCCGGACCGGAGCTTGAGGGCCTAGCCGTAAGGTGGAACCATGCGAACGGACTTCAGCCCTGACGACCTGCCGGCCGGGGACTTCTACCGGCTGCTGACGGCGGTCATCGTGCCCCGGCCCATCGCGTGGGTTTCGAGTACGTCAGTCGACGGCGTGGACAACCTTGCCCCGCATTCCTTCTTCACGGTGGCCTCGGTGAATCCGCCCATCATCCAGTTCACGTCGGTGGGCAAGAAGGATTCGCTGCGCAACATCGTCGCAACGGGCGAGTTCATCGTGAATCTGGCTCCGGCGGACCTCATCGCCGAGGTCAACGCCACCGGCACGAACTTTCCGCCGGACGTGAGCGAATTCGACGCCGCCGGCCTGACGCGTGAACCCGGCCGCACGGTGCGGGTCCCCCGGGTGGCGGAATCCCCGGTTGCGCTGGAGTGCAAGCTCCACAGCACGCTGGAGATGGGCGACTGCGTCCTGGTCTTCGGCGAAGTGACGCATGCCGTGGTGGCCTCCGAAGCGCTGCACGGATCCCATCCCACGATCAGCAAACTGGACCCGCTCTCGCGGCTGGGCCTTGATGAATGGGGTGCCCTGGGTCCGGTCAGCGAGCTCAAACGGATCCGGACAGCCGACTGGCCGGGCGAATTCCGGCCAACGCTCCGGTCCCCCGACTGACCGGGGCCGCGGCCGCAATCACACTGCCCGGCCGCGACCACGGCGCGGTCAGTTCTCCCTGACGCATGGGCACGCTGGCGACGCCGGAATTCGGCAGCGTCAGGAATTCCCCGCCGCGCAGGCCGCAAAACGAACGGATGCAAGCTGCGCCGGGCCCATGGACTCCCGGCACAGCTCCACCCGTCCGCCGGCGCCTTAGCCGAAGTTGGCCACGTAACTGGGCACCCCGACGGCGTCCGTCGACACCGGCGCGCCGGTGTCATTCACGACGTGGTCAAGAGTTCCGGCACCCAGGTTCACGGTCAGCAGCCCGTGCAGCTTCACTCCGGGAGTGACCGGCACTTCGAAGCCCCGGGTGGCATGGATCGTGGGGTCGACGTTGTTGTAGACGTAGCTTCCGCCGCCCCAGAGTTCGTGGTTCTTGACCGAATCGGCGATCTTGTAGCCCGCCCATCCCAGGACCCCGTCATGCTGCCAGGCAGCCTGGTTCGGTGCGTCGTAGGGCAGTTCGTTCTGGAAGAAGACCGTCCTGCCGTGTTCGCCGTTCCAGATGACGTTGTACTGCTGGTAGTGCTCCACAAACAAGCCGGTGGCCGTGACATGGTCACCATTGATGATGACTCCGTTGTCCCCGGTGTTGGTGGTCCATCCCACACCGTTGCCGTGGTCCGCCCGCCAGGCCCAGATGTGGTCCAGGAGCACGTCGTCGCTGTTGACTTCCAGGCTCACCGAGGCCTTGCCCACGTGCGGGCCGCCGATGCGGAAGAACACGTCGTGCAGCGTGGTGGGATTGGCAGGATCGCTGCGATTCAGCGATTTTGACGTTCCGCCGGCCATGGGATTTTTGGTTTTTCCGATGCGCATCAGCGCGGGCGAGTTCACTTCGCCGGCATCCACGGTGACGGCGGCAATGTCGACGCCGGGGACATCCGCGACAGTCAGCGGAACCGCGCCATTGACAGCGGTGAGAGTGGCCATGCCAAGCCCAAGCACGACTGTGTTGGCGCGCTTGACTTCAATGCTCTGGTCGATGTCATACACCCCGGGGGTCAGCAGCAGGTTCTTGCCGCGAGCCAGCTCGGAGTTGATCGTCTTCACTGAATCGCCGGGCCTGGCCACGTAGAAGTCGGACAGCGGGATGCTGCGGCCGGCTGTCGGACCGTTTTCCCAGGTGGTGCCGGCGGAGTCCGCGCGGACCGCGGGGACGAAAACGCCGTACTGGCCAGCGGCGTCGAGGGTGAGGTAGGGCTTCTCCCGGCTGACCGGGGTGCTCGCCAGGTTGGTGTACGGCGGATTCGGGAAGGACTGGGCCGGAGCGCCGTCGACGCCGGAGAAGACCTGGTTCCAGACCCCGTTGGACCAGTCCCCGATGCTGCTGTCACGTACGAAGTACTGCTGCTGTGAGCCGTTGACTACAGGGCCGGTCTTCGAGTCGGAGATGAAGCCGCCGCTGGCATACTGCGGCCCCGCGGTGCAGTAGTCCATCAGGGAGAGATTGCCGCCGGTGATATTGACGCGCCTCATGGGTGAGGCCTGCGAGGCAGCCCAGAAGTTGGCCGAACTGCGGCAGCCCTCGAGGCCGGTGACGTTGATGGTGAGGTTGGACAATGAGCGCCAAAAGTTGTTCAGTGCAATGCAGTTGTCCGCGGTCAGGCACCTGTTATACACATCGACGTGCCCGTTGATAATGACATCCCTGGGTGAGGCGCCCAGGCCGGCAACCTCCGTCGAATAGCCGACCTGGACGATGAGAGGCTCCGCGGCGCTGCCATAAGTGCCGGGCTTGAACAGCAGGGAGTACCGCTTGGATCCCATTTCGTCGTCGACCTGTTCGGCCGCAATGGAGTCGACGGTGGCCTGGATCTCGGCCACGGGCATGCTGGGGTCAAAAATTCGGACGTTGGGACCGAAACCCGGGTCCGCCTGCGGGACGGCCGGAGCGGCCGGGGCGGCGGCTCGCGGCGGAGAAAGTGCGGGTGCCTGCGGCGCGGCACCCACCGAGGCGGCCGCGATTCCGCCACCGGTGCCGACAAGACCGATGAGGAGGACGGCAGTGCCGGCAATGGACCGGACCCGGATTCGCCGTGGTTGCGGAGAATCAGCCGGGGCGGCCGCTGGTCGGGCGGGGAAATGGGCTAGCGGCATTGCTGGTCCTGTTCTTAGTGGCGGGGCGTGCAACGGGAAATGGCGGTCGATAGCGACTGGGATGACCTGTGGGAGCGCTCCCGCACTGGAGCGTAACACCACCACCTGCGGCGGGCAAGGGCTCCGTTCTTCGAAGAAAGGCCGCCCTTGACAATCGGATGTGAGGTGGGACACCATGTGCGTGAGAGCGCTCCCACATGGAGTGCCCAGCTTGCCGAACGTGCGGCTGACCCATCCGACCACGGATTTTGTACTCCGCCGGTGCGAAAAACGGATGAGATTTTGACGAAGGAGTCTTCCCTGTGAAAAACCCCAGCAAGTTCACTGTGCTCTCGGCCGCGGCCGCCTGCCTCGCCCTGTCGATGACGGCGTGCGGCTCCTCCGCCCCCGAGAAGCCCAGCGCCGAGGAAACCGCCGGTTCGAAGCCGGTCACCCTGACCATCGGCACGTTCAACGAGTTCGGCTACGAAAAGCTCTTTGAAGAATACGAAACGTTGAACCCCAACGTCACGATCGAGCACAAGAAGGCCGCCACCACCAACGAAGCACGCGACAACCTCACCACCCGGCTGGCAGCAGGGTCCGGTCTGTCCGATATCGAAGGAGTTGAGGTCGACTGGCTGCCCGAACTCCTGCAGTATCCCGACCGGTTCACCGACCTGAGCGACCCCGCAGTCGAAGGACGGTGGCTGGACTGGAAGACCGATGCTGCGAAGACTGCTGACGGTAAGCTTCTGGGCTACGGCACGGATTCCGGGCCCGAGGCTGTCTGCTACAACGCCGAGCTGCTCAAGAAGGCGGGCATGCCCACCGGACGTGAGGAAGTGGCGGAGATGCTCGGCGGGACTTGGGACAGCTACTTCGAGGCCGGGAAGACATTCAAGGCCGCCAATCCGGGCGCGGCGTGGTTCGACTCCGCGGGGGCCATTTACCAGGGCATGAGCAACCAGCTCGAAAAGGCCTATGAGGAGGAAGACGGGACCGTCATTGCGACGGACAACGAGAAGGTGAAGGACACCTACAACACGGTGCTGAAGGCCTCCACGAATGATGGACTCTCGGCCCACCTCAAGCAGTGGAGTGACGACTGGGCCGCCGGTTTCCAGACCAACGCGTTCGCAACCACCCTGTGCCCGGGCTGGATGCTCGGCGTTATCGAGGGCAATGCAGCCGGAGTTAAAGGCTGGGACGTAGCCAACGTTTTCCCCGGCGGCGGCGGAAACTGGGGCGGCTCCTACTTGACGGTCCCAACCCAGAGTGAACACCAGGCCGAGGCCAAGAAACTGGCCGGCTGGCTGACCGCCCCCGAGCAGCAGGTCAAGGCCTTCACCGCCAAGGGCACCTTCCCGAGCCAGAAGCAGGCACTGGAAAGCAGCGAACTGCTGGGCCAGACCAACGCGTTCTTCAACGATGCCCCCACCGGCAAGATCTTCGCCGAGCGCGCCAAGGCTGTTGAGGCGACCCCATTCAAGGGCACCAAGTTCTTTGCCATCAACGACGCCATGCAGCAGGCACTCACCCGGGTGGACGTTGACAAGACGGACGACGCAGCCTCCTCCTGGGAGAAGTTCATCACCGCAGTGAAGTCCCTGTAAGACATGACGGTCACGGACCAGCTCAAGCCCCGGACTGCCGGGGATCAGACACCTCCGCCCGGTGGCGGCAGGGGGGTCCGGCGTCTGGCGTTCTCCCAGCAGGTCTCCAAATGGGATGTGAAACTTTCCCCCTACCTCTACATCTCCCCGTTCTTCCTGCTGTTTGGCGTCACAGGCCTCTTCCCGCTGCTGTACACGGGCTGGGTTTCGCTGCACAACTGGAACCTCATTGGCGGGCAGGGGAAATTCACCGGCCTGGACAACTACGCCTTCGTCCTGGCGCAGCCCTACTTCTGGAACGCCGTCGGCAACACCCTCAGCATCTTCCTTCTCTCTTCCGTGCCCCAGGTCATCATCGCCCTGGTGATAGCGGCGGTGCTGGATGCGAACCTGAGGGCCAGGACGTTCTGGCGGATGGGGGTCCTGGTTCCGTTCGTCGTCGCGCCAGTGGCGGTGGGACTGATTTTCAACAACCTTTTCGCGGACCAGTTCGGTTTGGTCAATGAGCTGCTGAAAGCCCTTGGCCTGGATCCGGTCCGCTGGCATTCGGAGTCGCTCGCCAGCCACACGGCGATCGCCACCATGGTGAACTTCCGCTGGATCGGCTACAACGCCCTCATCTTCCTTGCGGCCATGCAGGCGATCCCGCGGGATGTGTTCGAAGCTGCGACGATCGACGGCGCGGGCCGGCTGCGGCAGTTCTTCTCCGTTACCGTTCCCATGCTGCGGCCCACCGTGATTTTTGTGGTCATCACCTCGACCATCGGGGGGCTGCAAATTTTCGACGAAGCGCGGGTGTTCGACCAGTCCGGGCTGGGCGGGGCTGACAGACAGTGGCAGACGCTGACCATGTACATCTGGGAACTTGGCTGGGGCCAGCGGAACTTCGGCAGGGCCTCCGCCGTGGCGTGGCTGCTCTTCGTGATGATCGTGCTGATCGCCCTGCTCAACTTCATCATCACCAAGCGCATAGCAAGCCAGGGAGGCCGCAAATGAGCTCCATCCCCATGATCGAACAGAGCGCCGGCAAGGGCGCCGCCCGGTCCGCGGCACGGAGGGGGCCCGGCGCCGGGCGCACAGCGGGCTCCTCCGCCGTCCGCCGGCCCGGGTTCCTGACTTACGGTTTCCTCGGCGCCGTCCTGCTCGCGTCCATTTTCCCGCTCTACTGGTCCTTCCTGGTAGGCAGCCACGACAACACCGTCCTGAGCCGCGGCATTCCGCTGCTGCCGGGCGGAAACTTCCTTGCCAACGCGGGGAAGGTCTTCGACAGCATCCCGTTCTGGAAGGCCATGGGCAACAGCCTCATTGTCTCCAGCGTGACGGCGGCATCCGTCGTGGTGTTCTCCACGCTCGCCGGGTTCGCCTTCGCGAAACTCCGGTTCCGGGGGAGCAAGGGCTTGCTGGTGTTCGTCGTCGCCACCATGGCGGTACCGACGCAGCTGGGTGTGGTCCCGCTGTTCATTGTGATGGCCAAGCTGGGCTGGACCGGCTCGCTGTGGGCTGTCATCATTCCCGGTGTCGTCACGGCCTTCGGGGTGTTCTGGATGACCCAGTATCTCCGGGACGCCCTTCCGGACGAGCTCATCGAGGCGGTGCGGATGGACGGCGCCTCGATGATCCAGGCCTTCTGGTATATCGGATTTCCGGCAGCCCGGCCCGCGGCCGCGATGCTGGCCCTGTTCACCTTTGTGGCCACCTGGACGAACTTCTTCTGGCCGTTCATCGTCCTGGACCCCTCCAATCCCACGTTGCCGGTGGCGCTGCAGCTGCTGCAGGCCGCACACTTCGTGGACTACTCGGTGGTGCTGGCAGGTGCGGTCCTGGCCACCGTTCCGTTGCTGCTGCTGTTTGTCGCAGCCGGCCGCCAGCTCGTTTCCGGAATTATGCAAGGAGCAGTAAAAGGATGAATACCACCGCACTACCCTTCCCCGAAGGCTTTCTGTGGGGGGCGGCCACCGCCGCCTACCAGATCGAGGGGGCGGCCCACGACGGCGGCAGGAAGGACTCAATCTGGGACACGTTCTGCCGGGTTCCCGGCGCGGTCGCCGACGGCCACAATGGCGACGTTGCCTGCGACCACTACCATCGCACCGCCCAGGATGTGGCCTTGATGAAGTCGCTGCACCTGAAGGCATACCGGTTCTCGGTGTCATGGGCCCGCTGCATGCCGGACGGGAGGACACCGAATCCGGAGGGAATCGCGTTCTACTCCCGTCTGGTGGATGAACTGCTGGCCGCAGGCATCACCCCCTGGCTGACCCTCTACCACTGGGACCTGCCGCAGTCGCTGGAGGACGAGGGCGGTTGGGCCAACCGGGAGACGCCTAAGCTTTTCGCCGCCTATGCCGCCGTGCTGCACGAGGCGCTGGGGGACCGGGTGCGGATCTGGACTACCCTCAATGAGCCCTGGTGTTCGGCGTTCCTTGGCTATGCCGCCGGCGTCCACGCCCCGGGCCGGCAGGAACCGGCGGCGGCCCTGGCAGCAGCCCATCATCTACTGCTTGGGCACGGGCTCGCCGTAGCGGAACTGCGCCGGCGCGATCCGGACGTGCGCCTCGGCATCACCTTGAATCTTACCGTTGCGGATCCGGCGGACCCCGCCTCCGCGGACGACCGCGATGCGGCCCGCCGTATCGACGGGCTGCACAACCGGATCTTCCTCGATCCGATCTTCCGCGGCGAGTACCCAGCCGACGTGCTGGAGGACGTGGCGGGCCTCGGCTTCGACGCGGTTGTGCAGGCCGGCGACCTGGCGGTCATCTCGGCGACCATGGACCTGCTGGGCGTCAACTACTACCAAGGCGAGGCCCTCACCAAGGCGGCGCCTGCTGCCGAACAGGAGGACCGCCCGGAATCCGTGACGACGACGGCGCAGGCTGCACCGGAGTCCGCCGGCCGGCCCGCGGCGTCGCCGTTCGTCGCCGCTGACGGGGTGCACTCGGTGCCGCGCGGGCTCCCGGTGACCGGCATGGGCTGGGAGGTCCAGCCCGAAGGCCTGTTCAGGCTGCTGGTGCGGCTCCAGAACGAATACACGGGCCCGGCCGGCATCCCGATCTACATGACGGAGAACGGTGCCGCCTATCCGGACGTTCCGGACGCCGAGGGTTTCGTCGACGACCAGGACCGGCTGGCCTATTTTGACGCCCACCTGCGCGCCGTGCGCGAGGCGATCGACGCCGGAGCTGACGTTCGGGGCTACCTCGCCTGGTCGCTGCTGGATAACTTCGAGTGGGCCTACGGTTACCACCAGCGGTTCGGGCTGGTCAGGGTGGACTATGACACGCTGGAGCGGATCCCCAAGGCCAGTGGCCTCTGGTATGCGCAGGTAGCGGCGTCGAACGCTGTACCGGCCAGCAAAGTGGCCTCGCACGTGGGATGACCGGGGATGTCGTATTCTCAAAGTAATGAGCGAACAGATCCACCGGGGTGTCCGGCCAGAACCGGCGAGGCCGAGCCCCACCCTTGAGGACCTTGCGAAGGCGGCGGGCGTGTCCCGCTCGACCGCCTCGCGGGCCATCAACGGCGGCTCCCGGGTCAGCCCGGAAGCGCAGGCAGCCGTTGAGGCCGCCGTGGTTGCCCTTGGCTACACCCCGAACCCGGCCGCGCGAAGCCTCGTCACCCGCCGGACCTCATCAATCGCCCTGGTCATCAACGAACCCGATGCCCGCGTCATGATGGACCCGTTCTTCGCTGCCGTTATCACCGGGGTGACGGAGGCCCTGCGCGAGACGGAAATGCAGCTGGTCCTGCTTATGTCCCGGGCCGGCGGCGATCCGTCGCGCACGGTCCGCTACCTGCGCGGCGGCCACGTCGACGGAGCCATTGTGGTCTCGCACCACAAAGCCGATGGCTGGACCGAGGAGCTCGCTGCGTCCGGGCTGCCTACTGTCTTCATTGGGCGGCCCTGGGACGCCAATCTCGGAATCCACTACGTTGACGTGGACAGCTTCCAAGGTGCCCGGCTGGCGGCCCTTCACCTTGCGGCAAGCGGACGCACACGGCTCGGAACCGTCACCGGCCCGCTGGACATGACGGCCGCAGAGGACCGGCTCGCCGGCTGGCACGCGGGCCTCCGGGAAGCCGGACTCCCGCCGGGACCGGCCGCCCACGGAGACTTCACGGCCGCCGGAGGCGCCAAGGCAGCGGAAGAGCTGCTGGCCCAACACGGCGGCCTGGACGGCGTCTTCGCCGCCTCAGACCTGATGGCCCGGGGCGCGATCACGGCCATCCAGTCCTCGGGGCGGTCGGTGCCCCGTGACGTCGCTGTCGTCGGTTTCGACGACCACGTGTCGGCTCCGGGCGAGCTGCCCCTGACCACGATCCATCAGCCAATGGTGGAAATGGCCACCGAGGCGGGCCGTCTCCTCCTCGCTGACATCGAAGACCCCGGAGCAGACCGGGATCCGGTGATCTACCCGGCGCGGCTTGTCGTGCGGGACAGCAGCGGGCCGAGAGCGGAATAGGCCCCGCCACGTCCCCGGCCCGGGACAGCCAGATCCGCACCGGGACGTCAGATGGCCGGCATCGCGAAAGCAGGCACGACTCTGAGAGTCACCCGCGTTGCCCCATGCCGGCTGATTCTCGATGCGCAATGTTCCTCCCGAGGCATGGGCACGCTGGCGACGCCGGAATTCGGCAGCGTCCAGAACTCGCCGCCGCGCAGGGTCGAAAGCGCATCGCGGGCCGGCCGGCCCAGACTGCTTAATCCCCGTGGACGGCGCTCTGCTTCTCTTCCGAGCGGTCCAAATAGGCCAGCAGCAGGTCCCCGGCGCGGTCCAACTCGCCGGCCTCCAGTGCCCGGCAGATTTTCTCGTTGTCGTCCAGGTAGCTGCGGTAGAAATGCGCATCCACGGTGGCCTTGTGGAAGAACAGCCGCATCTCGGCGAGGACCTGGGCCATGATCGTGTTCAGGCGCCGGCTCTCTGCCAGGGCCACAATGGCGCCGTGGAAGTGCTGGTTGGCGTTGCCCAGGGCTTCCTCGTCGTCGGCTGCCGCCGCCGCCCGGCCTTCCTCCACCGCGGCGCGGACGGCGGCGACGCGCTCGGGGCTCCCTCCGCCCCGGATGGCGCTCACTTCGATGAACCGGCGCACGGTGTAGACGTCATGGATGTCGCCCGGCCCCAGGCTCGCAACGAACACTCCCCGGTTCGGGTGCCGGACCACCAGCCGCTCGGCCGCGAGTTCGGCAAATGCCTCGCGGACGGTGTTGCGCGAGACGCCCAACTCCTCGGAGATGGTCGATTCGGTCAGCCTGACGCCCGGCAGCAGCAACCCTTCCGCTAACTGCAGCCGCAGTTCCGCGGCCACCCGGTCCGCGACGGAAGGGATGGACACCCGCAGCCGTGCTGCCGCCCCCAGCGCCGCCCCCCGCGCCGGGCCGGAAGGACCGGCCGCGCTGGAGCGGCTGGCGGCGCCGGTGGGGGCGCCGGCCCGTTTCGCTCCGCCGAGGGTGGTGCCGGGAATGTCACGGAATCCTGCTTCGGAGCTGGTCATACCTGAGAATTTACACGATCGTCACATCGTGGAATCGAAGAATTGTTGAACAATCCGTACTTTTGGTGCATCCTAGATAAGGGGAACCAATGAGACGAGGATCACAAATGGCAACCATCGACCTGAACAGCGACGTCGGCGAGTCCTACGGACGCTGGAGTTTGGGGGACGACACGGCGATGTTCCGCTCGGTTTCGAGCGCGAACGTGGCTTGCGGATTCCATGCCGGGGACCCCAGCGTGATCCGCAGGACCTGCCGGGAGGCGGTTGCCGCCGGCGTCGTGATCGGCGCCCATGTCGGCTACCGGGACCTTGCCGGCTTTGGCCGCCGCTTCCTGGACATCGACCCGATCGAACTGGCGGACGACATCGTCTACCAGATCGGGGCACTGCAGGCCCTCGCCGCCGCGGAAGGCGGCAAGGTCACCTACGTCAAGCCGCACGGCGGCCTCTACAACGCGATCGTGGCGCACACCGCGCAGGCGCAAGCCGTCGTCGACGCCGTGAAGTCCATCAGCCCGGACCTGCCCATCCTGGGCCTGCCGGGCTCGGAAGTGCTCCGGCTGGCCGAGGCTGCCGGCCTGCGCGCCGTGACCGAAGCCTTTGCCGACCGGGCCTACAACCCGGACGGAACCCTCGTCTCCCGCACGCTGCCCGGAGCAGTTCTGCACGACCACGCGGAGGTCACGGAGCATGTCCTCCGGATGGCCGCCGATTCCGCCGTCCGCACCATCGACGGCTCCATCCTGAAGATCCGCGCAGAGAGCATCTGCGTGCACGGCGACTCCCCGGGAGCCGTCACCATGGCCGCCGCAGTCCGCGAGGCCCTCACCGCCGCCGGCATCAGCACCGCCGCGTTCGTCTGACTCGTTCGCCAAGAAGTACCGCTTCACCGGCGCCGCGTCGTCCAACCGGCGCAGCTTCACTACACCCACCCCGCACAGGCAGCACCGCACCCCGGAGGAAAATCATGACCGCACCACAGCAGGCCACCCCGGCCGCCAGCAAGAGGAAGCTGCCCCCCGGCGCCCTCAAGGCCTACGTCGCAAGCCTCACCGGCACGTCGCTGGAATACTACGACTTCGCGATTTACTCCGTGGCGTCGGCGCTGATCTTCCCCAAGATCTTCTTCCCCGTGGGTGATGAGCTCGTCGGGTTGCTGCTGTCCTTCTCCACCTTCGCGGTCGGCTACCTGGCCCGCCCCATCGGCGGCGTGATCTTCGGGCGGCTCGGCGACAAGATCGGCCGCAAGCACGTCTTGGTGGTCACGCTTATGCTGATCGGCGTTGCCACCGTGCTCATTGGTGTGCTGCCGGACTACTCGGCCATCGGCATCGCGGCACCGATCATCCTGGTGCTGCTGCGCCTGGCCCAGGGCGTCGGCGTCGGCGGCGAGTGGGGCGGAGCGGTCCTGCTCTCCAGCGAATTCGGCGACGCCAACAAGCGCGGCTTCTGGTCTTCCGCTGCCCAGATCGGCCCGCCGGCCGGCAACCTGATGGCCAACGGTGTCCTGGCCCTGCTGGCAGCAACCCTCAGCACCGAGGCATTCCTCTCCTGGGGCTGGCGCGTGGCCTTCCTCGCCTCCGCCCTGCTGGTGGTATTCGGCCTCCTGATCCGGCTCAAGCTCGAAGAAACCCCCGTCTTCAAGGCCATTCAGGCCCACGGCCAGGCACCCAAGGCCCCCATCAAGGAGGTCTTCACCAAGGAGCCCCGCGCCCTGGTGGCGGCGGCCCTGTCGCGGATCTGCCCTGACGTGCTCTACTCCCTCTTCACGGTCTTCGTAGCCCTCTACGCCACCAAGCAGCTAGGCATGACCACCGGGAACGTCCTCGGCGCCATCCTGATCGGCTCCGCCTTCCAGCTGGTACTCATCCCCGTCGCCGGTGCCCTCACGGACCGCTTCAACCGCCGGCTCGTCTACGGTATTGCCACCGTCGCGACCGCCCTGTACATCCCGGTGTTCTTCCTCATGATCCAGGGCAAGTCCGTGCTCATGCTGACCATCGGCGTCGTGATCGGACTGGCGTTCCACGCCTTCATGTACGGCCCGCAGGCCGCCTTCATCACCGAGCAGTTCCCGGCCCGGCTGCGCTACGCCGGGAGCTCGCTGGCGTACACCCTCGCCGGTGTCATCGGCGGCGCCGTGGCGCCGCTCGTGTTCACGGCACTCTTCGCCGCGACCGGCAACTGGTACCTGATCGCCGGCTACCTGGCCGTCGCCGCCGTCGTGACCGTGATTGGCCTGGCCATCGGCAGGAACCCGCAGACCCAGGAAGAAGAACGTCTCCTGCAGGAAGCCCGCGCCTAAACGGCGCGGATCCGACTCGAC
>DASWAW010000634.1:0-1863 GCA_036390955.1 Arthrobacter sp. | reverse complement strand
ACCAGGACGGCGGCCCGGCGGATCTGCTCCGGCTCGGTGGTCAGCGGGTGGTCGATTTCGCTCTGGCTTGCGACAGCAGAAACGGCACGCGTGATGGCGTTTGCGTAAGGCAGTGAAGCTGCTACGCGTGCTCGGGCCTTGCCGATGCGCGAGGTAGCGATCAGTTCCATCGCCTTGAAGATCTTGCGCATCGACGTCGTCGAGCTGATCTTCTGGCGGTAGACCCGGATCTGGGCTCCCATACTTATCCTTTCCTAAGATCCCGGTGGCCGGGACTGCCGGAACCTAAGTGGGCTCCGGCAGTCCCTGCCAGCGAAACTAGCGCTTCTGCTTGACGATTTTTTCCTGGTCGACCTGTGCCTCGTCGATCGGGGCGTGTTCCTCGTGCCCCGCACCAACAAGGAGGTTGTCTCCCTCGCCGAAGAAGCCCTTCTTGAAGTCCACGATCGCGGTCTTCAGTGCTTCTGCAGTGTCATCGCTCATGACGTTGGTCTGGGCCAGCGTCGTCAGGATGGAGGACTTGTGCTTGAGGTGCTCCAGGAACTCGGTCTCGAAGCGGTTGATGTCCTCAACCGGCACGTCGTCGAGGTACCCGTTGGTACCCGCCCAGATGGAGACGACCTGGTTCTCAACCGGGAAGGGTGAGTACTGGCCCTGCTTGAGCAGTTCCATCAGGCGCGCACCACGGGTCAGCTGCTGGCGGGATGCTGCGTCGAGGTCCGACGCGAACATTGCGAACGCCTGCATGTCGCGGTACTGGGCCAGTTCCAGCTTCAAGGTACCGGAGACCTTCTTCATGGACTTGACCTGGGCGGCGCCACCAACGCGGGAAACGGAGACACCGACATCAACGGCCGGACGCTGGTTGGCGTTGAAGAGATCCGACTGCAGGAAGATCTGGCCGTCGGTAATGGAAATCACGTTGGTCGGAATGTAGGCCGAGACGTCATTTGCCTTGGTCTCGATAAGCGGCAGGCCGGTCATCGACCCTGCACCGAGCTCATCGGAGAGCTTGGCACAACGCTCCAGCAGGCGGGAGTGCAAGTAGAAGACGTCGCCCGGGTAGGCTTCGCGTCCCGGCGGGCGGCGGAGCAGCAGCGACACTGCACGGTAGGCCTCGGCCTGCTTGGAGAGGTCGTCAAACACGATGAGGACGTGCTTGCCGCCATACATCCAGTGCTGGCCGATCGCCGAACCGGCGTACGGTGCCAGGTACTTGAAGCCTGCGGGGTCGGACGCGGGGGAAGCCACGATGGTCGTGTACTCCAGCGCGCCGTTGTCCTCAAGGGTCTGGCGGACAGCTGCGATCGTCGATGCCTTCTGGCCGATGGCGACATAGATGCAGCGCACCTGCTTGTTGACATCGCCGGAAGCCCAGTTGGCCTTCTGGTTGATGATCGTGTCGATCGCGATGGCCGACTTGCCGGTCTGACGGTCACCGATGATCAGCTGACGCTGGCCGCGGCCGATCGGGATCATGGCGTCGATAGCCTTGAGGCCGGTCTGCATCGGTTCGTGGACCGACTTGCGCTGGGTCACGCCGGGCGCCTGGAGTTCCAGCGCACGGGTGGTCTCGGCTTTGATCTCGCCGAGGTCATCAATGGGCTCGCCCAGCGGGTCGACAACGCGGCCGAGGAAGGCGTCGCCCACCGGTACGGACAGAACCTGTCCGGTGCGGTGAACTTCCTGGCCCTCTTCGATTCCGGTGAAGTCACCGAGGATGATGACGCCGATTTCGCGGACGTCGAGGTTCTGGGCCAGGCCCAGCGTGCCGTCTTCGAAGCGAAGCAGCTCGTTCGCCATGACCGAGGGAAGGCCCTCAACACGGGCGATGCCGTCACCTGCGGTTGTTACACGGCCGAC
>DASWAW010000633.1:0-2951 GCA_036390955.1 Arthrobacter sp. | reverse complement strand
CGATGATCGAGCCTCTACTGAACTCGCCACGCGACAAGGAGCCCCGCGGCTGAGGGCAGGTTCGCCTCCACGTGGCCGCCTTTACACGTGGTCGAGCAGATGATCGCGCGGTGGGGTCCGGCCCGTAGGAGTGCGCCTTTCGTGGGTGATGACAGTGGCGGCTAGGGCGATGGTGAGGCCAATGACGGTCTCGAGGGCGCGCTCAGTCAGGAGGGTGCCGATCGGGGCTGGCAGCATGAGATCGCCGAGCAGAAGGGCCATCGGGGTGAAGAAGACCAGGCCGAGGCTGTAGTTGCGCCCGGTCGTCAGCTCGGTGCACGCCTGGAGCACGGCGATCACGATGATCGCGGCATAGCTGCTGGGGTGGGCGGCCAGGACGAGGGCTGCGACGCCGAGGCCGGCGGCGGTGCCGATCACCCGCTGGGCAGCGCGCGTGAGGCGGGCGTGCAGGTCGGGTGCCGACATGGGGACGGATGCCGTGACGAAGGTCCAGTAGGGGTGGCCGATGCCGCTGGTCGCGACGGCGAGGCCGGCGGCGGCGATACCGAGCAGATAGCGGGCGGCGTGGCGGCCCACCGGGTCGGACGGGCGTAGGCCGCGCCACGACAGCCGATACCGCACTGGGTCGCCGCCGGCGCGGGCGGTGCGACCCGGGAGGGCGAGCAGCAGCGCGAAGACGGCCGCGCCAGCCGCAGCGAGGGCGGCTGCGGGCACCGTGCTCAGCGCGATCGGGACCGTGGCCGAGGCTGTGAGGGCGAAGACCGGGTTGAGAGCTCCGGCCGGATGCCATCGGCCCAGCTCGGCTAGCACTACCGCGACGCCGGCCCAGGCGGCCGCGACCGGGACGAGCAGCCAGAGCCGGAACGGGACGGTCGCCACTAGGACGCCGACGACGACGCCGACCACCAGCACCAGGCCCGCCTGCGCCTGCATGGCTAGGCGTACCCGAGCCGGCTCGTGTCGGCCGTACAAAGCGGCGAAGGCACCGATCGCCGCATACAGCAGCAGGTCGCCGCGACCGGACGCCAAGCAAGCCACCAGCGGCACGAAGATCGCCAGGCTTGCGCGCAGGGCGGTCCAATGGGCGCCGGCATGCGGGCCCAGGTCGAAGACTGCCGCCCACCAGGACCGCGTGGGGGTGGCCTGCGTCATTTTAACCTTCCGAGGTGGTACAGGAATGAAGTACCTCAAGGTTACTACACCTATGAACTACTATTGTGGTTGACCGAGGCGACCGCCACGGGGCGCGGAGGAGCCAGATGGATCAGGACGCAGACGGCCTGCCCGCTCATGGCGACGTCGTGGACCGGATGCAGCGTGAGTGGGCCCGGCTGCGCCCGGACCTGAGCTTCACCAGCCTCGGGGTGATCCACCGCGTGCTGCGCGCTTCCCGCCTCATCCTCGAAGCCAGCGACGCCTTCCTCGCCGACTACGGGCTCACCCGCGGCGAGCTGGATGTGCTTTCCGCGCTGCGCCGTACGGGCGAACCTCTGAGCCCAACGACGCTGGCCCAGACGCTGCTTGCCCCGCGCTCCGCGATCACCATGCGGCTGAACGCCCTTCAGGCTCGGGGACTGCTGAGCCGGACGGCCAACCCGGCCGACGGCCGCTCGTCCCTGCTCGTCCTCACCGACACTGGCGCCGCGCTCGTGGACGAGGTGATTCCCGCCCAGCTTGCCCTCGAAGATGCCCTGCTCGCCGAAGCCCCGGCCTGGGCCATCGAGGGCTTGGTCGATCCCCTGCGGGCACTGACCTCCGTGTGGGAGCAAGGACGCGGCCACCAAGCCGGGTCCGGCAAGGACCGGCGGAACGGCGCTCTCGAGCCCTCCGGATGAGCCGCAGCAGCGCGCGTTTCGGGTGAGCATCAGCCGACGCGCTACCGGGTTCCGCGTGGTAGACCACCCACGGCGCGCTGCTCCAACCTGAGGACGAAGAACTACGGCGCAGGCGCGGTGGACATCAGCCCTGCCGACTCCCGACGCCGGCAGCTTGTTTAGAGGGACTACTTGCGCAACGCTGCCCAGGCTTGGAAACCGCCGATAAGGTCGGTCGCACGCGTCAGTCCCAGCCGACGCAGGGTGTGTGCAGCGAGACTGGAGCTGTAGCCTTCATTGCAGACCACCACGATCCGCCGTGCGGGGTCGTCAGCGATCGGGAGCCGGTCAGGGCTGGAAGGATCCAGCCGCCACTCGAGAACGTTTCGGTCAATAACGACCGCTCCCGGAAGATCACCGTCGCGGTCTCGCTGATCGACCGGCCGCGTGTCGACAACAAGGGCGCCCGCTGCCATCTCCCGCTCAAGATCCGAAGCGTGAACACGCTCGATCCCCATGCGGCTCTCAAGTAGTAATTCGTTGATCGTAAGGGGCGCAGGGGCATCGCTCGGATCTAAAACCCGTTGGCAGATCGGAACGCCGTCATCGGAAGTATCACGCTGCTTCACGGTTTTCCTCGCTCTGCCTGCTGATCCGTGGGTCGTTCCACCCCCCAAGCGGAACCATGAGCTATTTTGGTCATCAATCCAAGGGTATGGAGGGAACCATGTCAATACACGTCAGCCACGCAATACGTGCCACGCCGGGCCCTGTTGCCGGGCGGGCTCGCCCGTGCCTCGGGAGGAGGTGCGAGGCTGAGGCCCCGCGGGAATAAGAAGTCCCGCCAAGAGGTTGGCTTGTGGTGTGAAAAACATCGGATTCCTGTCCTTTGGCCATTGGACCGACCACCCGGAGTCCGGCACGCGCAGCGCGTCGGACGCGCTGTTGCAGGCGATCGACCTCGCGGTCGCGGCCGAGGAGCTGGGGGCGGACGGTGCGTACTTCCGCGTCCACCACTTCGCGCGGCAGTACGCTTCCCCGTTCCCGCTGCTCGCTGCCATCGGGGCACGGACAAGCCGCATCGAGATTGGTACCGGCGTGATCGACATGCGCTACGAGAACCCGCTCTACATGGCG
>DASWAW010000632.1:0-2064 GCA_036390955.1 Arthrobacter sp. | reverse complement strand
TGCGTTCATCGCTCCTTTTGGGCAATGGTCCTGGCATTAGAAACCTCGGTGTTCGGTGGGTTGGGGTGGGCCGTCGATGACCCCGGGCTGTTTTTCCTCGGGGAGGCGGAGGAGCTTGCGCCGCTCCGCCTGGACGGCGTTGGCCTCTCGGCTGGTCTTCGCTAAGTGATGCCGCCCGCAGAGTCCCTGGAGGTTGGCGAGGGAGTGGTCATCGCCTGCGACAACATGGTCAGCGTCGGTAGCGGCTGCAAGGCAGCGCATACCGTCCTCAGTCCACTCACACCGGAAACCGCAACGCGTGAGCACGACCTGTCGCAGGCGGTCCCAGTCGACGGGCAGTCGGGACTTGCGGTCAGATCCTGCCCACGGAGGTCTGGTGTCACTCCGCCACCGGCTCATGGTGGGCCAGCTCCTTGATCAGGTCCGGGCGGAAGCCGGCCCAGCTGCGGCCTTCTTTGCCCAGGACGACGATGGGGGCCTGCAGGAGGCCGGCGTCCTTGAACTTCTGCAGCTGAGCGGGATCCGCCTCCAGGTCCGCCTCGACAAAGTCCAGGCCCTCGCGCTTCATGAGGTTCTTGGTCATGGTGCACTGGGAGCAGTCGGACTTGCTCCAGACGGTGATCTTCAAGTGGGTCCTAATCGACGTAGAAGTAGCCGCAGTCGATGACGGGGGTTTCGACGCCCGTCGTCAGCTGCGCATAGATGCGGTAGGTGCCGGCGGCGAGGCCGGCCACCATGACGCCGGTGGACGTGCCCATGATGGTGGCTGGGCTGAACGTCACGGGGCGCTGGCCGTCGCGGACAACCGCGAACGACAGCCCGCTGGTGAGAGCCTGGCCGTCCTGGGTTACTTGGACGGGCTGGAACTCCACGCTTTCGCGGGGGTAGGCGTTAGCCACTGGAGCCCTCCTAGGGTTTGTTTGGAACGATGGATGCCTGGTAGCGGCGGGGCAGCAGGGCGACACGGAAGTCGAAGTTTCCGGCAATGGCGCCCTGGATCACCGTGACCCCGTAGGCCTCGGCGCTTGGGATGCCGGCCGGGCTGACCGTCAATTCCCCAAGGGTGATCTCGGGGGTGCCCATCGCCGAGATGGGGGCAATGCCCTGCGGGTAGGCCGTGATGGCACCGGAGACGATGGTCAGCAGGCCGAAGGCCTGGGCGGAGGGCGTACCGGGAGGGGCAATCTCCAGGGTGGTGGAGAGGGCCGGCGCGCCGAAGGTCAGCATGGAGCCGATACCGCCCGGGACGATGTTGATCGGCGGGGGGGCGACATAGACGCTGGCGGTGCCGAAGGCCTCGCCGGTGGCGAGGCCGGACGGGGAAACGGTAACGGCGCCCACCGAGACGACAGCGGCGCCGAAGGCCTCGCCGGAAGCGAGGCCGGCCGGGGCCACCGTCTGATTGACGGAGACCGAGGCGAGGCCGAAGGCATCGCCCGAGCCGACGCCGGAAGGCGTGACCGTAAGAAGGCCGGAGACGGCGGCGGTACCGAAGGCCGTGGCGCTGGCGATGCCGGCAGGAGTTACGTTGAACGGATTGATGTCCGTGACCGTGGCGTCGGCGTAGTAAGACCCAGCGTTGAACGCGCTGTCGGGGCAGTCTTCTGGGTACGGGGTGTACTTGTACGTGCCCTGCATGGCGTTGGCCACATTGCCCGCGGCGGGGACGGTAAGGATGCCCTGGACGAGGTCGGTGGTGCCGGCGAAGTAGGCCCCGGTCGCGGGGTAGCCGCCCTGGGGGTAGAGAACGGCGACCCGGTACAGCTGGCCCGTTGTCAGGGCAAACGGCGTCGGCAGCGTATAGGTGACCCAGGAGTTCTCATCCACGGCGACGGGGAGGGTGAACGGCCCGGCCACCTTTGTGTAGGTGGTGGGCCCGTCGATGGACCAGATCGCGCCGATCTTTGCACCCCAGCGGGTGCCGCCGCCACTGGGCTGCAGGTACCGGATCTGGGTGACCCAGCCGGGGCCGGTCGTGTAAAACGAGGTCCCGACGTTGACCGTCACGTCAGGCTCGTTCGCCTGCAGCCCCGTGGGCGCCGCGATGGGGAACAGGTTGTAGTT
>DASWAW010000631.1:0-25070 GCA_036390955.1 Arthrobacter sp. | reverse complement strand
CCTGGCCGACGTCCTGGACGCTTTTGGCCACAACAGGGCCTGGGTGGCCTCCTGGGACTCTATTCCCCCTGAGGACCGGCGCCCGGCCCTATGAGGGCTTAGAGGCTCCCAGCGCGCCCAGGGCGGCCAGCAGGGACCCTTCGGTGTCCGCGTCGGTGCTCGCGGCGGCCTGGTTCTCCGCTGTGATGGCGGCCAGGACCTCTGCCCGGCTGATCCGCAGCCCGCGGGGCGCTTCAATGCCGATCTTCACGGCACCGCCGCTGGTTTCCATGATGGTGAGGATGATGTCGTCGCCGATCATGATTTGTTCGCCGAATTTTCTGGTGAGTACCAGCACGGGAACCTGCCTTTCGTTGCGGGGGAAATTCAGAGAGCGGAGCGGGGAGCCTTGCGGCCGTCGAGCCAGCCGATCGGCAGGTCGTAATCGTTCACGGATGCCGGCGAGAGGGTGTCCTGGGAGCCGATGACCGCCAGTGCCGTGACGGTGGCCGCCCAGTTGACCTTACGGACCCAGGCGTCGGTATCGGAGGGCTTGCGGGTGGCATCCACGACCAGCCACACCTGGTCCGATTTCATCTCCGTCAGGGCATTGGCCCGGAGCGATCCGTCAGAGCCCAGGCCGAAGGCGATGAAGACCGGCTCCCCGGCGATGACCGCCGAGGCGCGGGCCGTGACGAGTCCTTGGCGGCCGACGAGATGTTCGGTGCCTTCGACCCGGAACGAGCCGGCGGTTTTGATGGAGGCCGAGCCGGTGGCGGCGGCCATGCTGCGGGCGGTGATGAGGGCGTCCGCGCCGATCCCGATGACCAGGACAGCGTCCCCGGGGAGGGACGCCGGCACCGGTACCGCTGGCAGGGAGCCTTCCTGGCCGGGGACCGGGAGGGTGGAGGAATCCAGGGAGTCCATCAGGTCATCGAAGGACTTCGTCTTGGTGGAGACTTCCGGCATGGCAGGGATGGCGATGACACCGTGGAGGACGTCCTCGGCTGAATTGGCTTCGGCCAGGAGTGCCGCGACGCCGGTACGCGGGGGCACCGGGTGGCTGGTGGACTTCGTCCGGACCGGTTTCGCGATGGCGCGGTCCGGGGCGCGGACGGCGTCCCTGCCGGGAAGATCCGGGACCTCGACGACGGCCTCGAAGTGGGTGCGCGACATAAACCCGCCGATACCGCCGACATGGACCTTCTCGGCCTCGACAATGTGCGAGCCGGCCGGGTACTCGTTCAGCACCCTGGCCTGCAGGCCCTCCATCGTTTCGCCTTTAAGCTGCAATTTGGTGGGCATTCTGCACTACTCCTACGGTTTCGATTTTGACATTCGCGCTGGTCGCTTCTTGGTAGGAGAGCACCGGCAGTCCCCCGGTCTGGGCGGAGACGAGGCGCCGGATGGCCGGGCGCAGGGCCGGGGCGCAGACCAGGACCGCGTTGTGGCCTGCGTTGCCGGCGGCCTCCACGGCGGCTTTCAGGGAGCCCAGCACGGATTCGACCTGCTTGGTGTCCATCAGGATCTGGGTGCCGTGCTCCCCTGGCCGCAGGCCCTCCAGCATGGAGGTCTCCAGGATCGGGTCGATCATGATGATGTTCAGGGTTCCGTCTTCGGTGTACCGGTGCCCGACGGCGGGGCCGAGCCCGGTCCGTGCCGCCTCGATGAGCGCTTCCGGTTCGGTGGAGGCCCTCCCCTGCAAGGTGAGCGCCTCGTAGATCCTTGGCAGGTCGTTGATCGGCACCTGCTCGGCCAGCAGTCCCTGCAGGACGCGCTGGACTTCGGCGAGGGTGAGGACGTTCGGGATGAGTTCTTCGACCGCTGACGGGGACTGCACCTTGACCCCTTCCGTGAGAACCCGGACATCTTCGCGGGTCAGGAGGCGGGCTGCGTTCTCGGTGACGACGGCGGACAGGTGCGTGATGAGGACGGAGACGCGGTCAATGACGGTGGCGCCCGTGATCTCGGCGCTGTGGCGCATTCCTACCGGGATCCACTTTCCGGCCAGGCCGAAGACCGGTTCGATGGTCGAGGTGCCGGGCAGGCTGTCCAGTACCCCGCCGAGGGCCAGGACCTTGCCGGCCGGGGCTGTGCCGCGGCCGACCTCGACCCCGCCGATGCGGATGGCGTAGGTGGAGACGGGCAGTTCCATGGAGTCACGGGTCCGGACCGGCGGGATGACCACGCCCAGATCCATGGCGATCTTGTGGCGCAGGGTCTTGACCCGGCCCAGCAGGTCATCGGAGGCATCCGAGACGATTTCGACCAGGTCCGGGGCGAGCTGGATTTCCAGCGGGTGGACCCGCATCTGTTCCATGAGCTCTTCGGCCGGGTCCCGGGGAGCGGCGTCAGTTTCCAGGGCCGAGACGTTCGCGGCGTCGGCGACAGCCTTCTCGTCCGCTGCCTTGATCCGGCGGGAGGCGATGATGAGCAGGACGCCGATGGCGACAAAAGGGATCGGCGGCATGCCGGGAATGGCCGCCATGGCGATGGCGCCGACACCGGCGATCATCAGGGCCATCGGCGCCTGGGTCAGCTGCTTGGAAGCGGTGGTGCCCAGGTCCGAGGAGGCGTTGGAGCGGGTGACGATCATGCCGGTGGAGATGGCCATGAGCAGCGCGGGGATCTGTGTGACGAGTCCGTCGCCGATGGTCAGGATCGAGTACGTGTTCAGCGCATCCATGATGGAGAGCCCGCGCTGGAGCAGGCCGATGGCAATGCCGCCGACCATGTTGATGACAATGATGATGATGCCGGCGATTGCGTCGCCCTTGACGAACTTGGAGGCACCGTCCATGGCGCCGTAGAAGTCGGCTTCAGCGGAGACGTCCGCGCGGCGTTCCTTGGCCTGTTCGTCGGTGATGAGTCCGGCATTCAGGTCAGCGTCAATGGCCATCTGCTTGCCGGGCATGGCGTCCAGGGTGAACCGGGCACCGACCTCGGCGACACGTTCGGCGCCCTTAGTGATGACGACGAACTGGATGACGACCAGGATCAGGAAGATCACCACGCCGATGATCAGGGAGCCGTTGACGGCGATGTTGCCGAACGCGTTGATGACCGCGCCGGCGTGCGCATGGCCCAGGACCAGCCGGGTGGAGGCGACGTTCAGGCCCAGCCGGAACAGGGTCGCGACCAGCAGCAGGGACGGGAACACGGAGAAGTCCAGGGGTTTGCGCACGAACATGGTCGTCAGCAGGGTCACCAGGGCCAGCAGGATGTTGATGATGATGAGTACGTCGAGGAGCTCGGCTGGGATCGGAACGATCAGCAGCAGGATGATGCCGACGACGCCGACGGGCACGGCGAGCTTGGCCAGATTGCGGTTTTTCATGCAGTTGCCTCAGGGGTCAGGAAAGTCTTGGATACTGTCTCTATGCGTCGTGGGCCCCCACGGGCGGCCAGCCGCATGACGAGGGCAAGCACCTGGGCCACGGAGCTGTACAGCTCGGCCGGGATTTCGTCCCCGACTTCGCAGGCGGCGTGCAGCGCCCGGGCCAGCGGGATGTCCCTGACCATGGGCACGTTGTGCTTTTCCGCCGCTTCACGGATCTTCGCGGCAATCACCCCGGAGCCCTTCGCGACAACCTTCGGCGCGGACTTTCCCGGCTCGTATTTGAGTGCCACGGCCACGTGGGTGGGGTTGACCATGACGACGTCGGCGCCGGGGATCGAGGACATCATCCGGTTCCGGGACATGGCCATCTGCCGGGAGCGGCGCTGGCCTTTGATGTGCGGGTCACCTTCCGAGCTTTTGTTCTCGTCCTTGACCTCTTTCAGCGACATCCTCGTCTGCTTCCGGTTCCGTCTCATCACCACGATCACGTCCACTGCGGCCAGTGCGAGCCCGGCGAACACGGCGAACTGGACCAGCGAGGAAACCCCGGCGCCGGCCTCCGCGATGAGGGACCCGACCGGCATCGAGCCGGACCCGGTCAGGACCGGCAGCAGCCCGCGGATCACCGAGTAGAGCACCACGCCCACGACGGCGGTCTTCAGCAGCGATTTCGCGCCGCCCCAGAGGGCCTGGGTTCCGAAAGTTTTCTTCATCCCGTTGAGGAGGTTGAACTGCTCGAAGTGGCCCTTGAACTTGGAGAAGTGGATGCCGCCCTGGACAGCGGAGGCGCCGAGGACGGTGATGAAGACGACCGCGAACAGCGGGGCGATGGTCCCGGCGATGGAGGAGAGCCCGGCTTCAAGGGCGGACATGGCTTTGCCCGGGTCCGGGTTGGAGATGATCGAGGTGACGGTGAACAGCTGGGCGGTGGCGGCCGTGGAGGCGTGTGTGATCGTGGACGGGAGCATGACGGCGGCGGCGCCGACGCCGACCCACGCGGTGACATCCTGGGATTTGGAGAGCTGGCCCTTGGCGCGGACCTCTTTCATCCGTTTGTCGGTGGCCTGTTCTGTCTTTTCCATCGAGTCAGCCATCAGTGCACCCCCGCCAGGTAGCCGGATATTTCATGGACCAGGGCGGACACGACGCGCGGCAGGACGCCGAAGACGATACCGCCCAGGGTCAGGGTGATGAAGATTTTCAGCGGGAAGCCCAGCGAGAAGGCCTGCAGGGCGGGGGCGACCCGGGTCAGCAGGCCCAGGCCGATGTCGGCGAGGAAGAGGACGACCACTAGGGGTCCGGCGATCTGCAGGGCCGCCAGGAACATGCCGGTGACGGCGGTGATCATCGCGTGCGCGGGCCGGGCCATGTCCAGGGTGCCCCCGAGCGGCAGGACGGTGAAGGTGCGGGTGAGCCCGCCGATGACCAGCTGGTACCCGTCGGAGGCGAAAAGCAGCACCATGGCGGTCATCTGAAAGAGCCGGGTGAACTGGGCGCCGTTGATCATGCCTTGCGGGTCGAACGCGGACGCCATCTGGAACCCGGCGAAAAGGTCCACGAGGGACCCGGCGGACTGGACGGCGGAGAAGACGAGGTAGACCAGGAAGCCCAGGGCCGCGCCGGTGACGATCTCGGCGAACAGGCCCAGGATGAAGCCGGTCGTGTCCGGGGAGGTGTAGTGCTTGGTCACGACCGGGGACACGGCGACGGCGATGCCGACGGCGAGCATGCCCTTGATCCGCAGCGGGATCGCGTTGTGCGCGAAGGGCGGGGCGATCACCAGGAACGCGATGATCCGCACCCCGGCGAGCATCACCGCCTCCAGCCAGCCCTGGTCGATGGGGATGTCCACTAGAGGCCGCTCAGCAGTCCGGGGATTTTGTCGAACAGGGCGTGCGTGAAGTCGATCATTTCGGTGATCATCCAGTGCCCGGAGATGAGCAGGACGATGGCGACCGCGAGGGCCTTGGGCACGAACGCGAGGGTTGCTTCCTGGATCTGGGTGACGGACTGGAACAGCGAGATGGCGAACCCGACCACGAGGGCCGTCAGCAGGACCGGCGCGGCCAGTTTGCCGGCGGTCATCATGGCGAGCAGGCCGATGTCCATGAGGGCGTTGGTGTTCATGGCCTAGCCTCCCCGGTAGGACTGGATCAGCGAGGTGATGACCAGGCCCCAGCCGTCGACGAGGACGAAGAGCAGGATCTTGAACGGCAGGGAGACCATGACCGGCGGGAGCATCATCATGCCCATCGACATCAGCACCGAGGACACGATCAGGTCGACGATAAGGAACGGGATGAAAATCACGAAGCCGATGATGAACGCGGCCCGCAGTTCCGAGATCATGAACGCCGGGATCAAGGTGGTCAGCGGCACGGAGGCCATGTCGGCGGGGTTGTCCATCCCTGCGGCACGGGTCATCAGGGCGATGTCTTCCTGCCGGGTGTGGGCGCCCATGAACGCCTGCAGCGGTTTCGCGGCGGCGGACAGGGCCCCGTTGAAGTCCAGAGTTCCGTTCAGGTACGGCTGGATGCCGGTGTTGTTCATGTCCGTCAGGACCGGCCCCATGATGAAGAAGGTCAGGAACAGGGACAGGCCGGCCAGGACCTGGTTCGGCGGGATGTTCGGCAGGGCGAGGGCGTTGCGGGTCATGGCCAGGACCACGAAAATCTTCGTGAACGAGGTCATCATCAGCAACAGCGCCGGAGCCACCGAAAGCAGGGTGATCGCGAGCAGGGTCGTGACGGCGGTCGAGGGTTTGCCGTCGGCGCCGTTGATGGTGATCGAGGTGCCCGGCGGGGCGGTGGAAGGAGCGGCCGGGTCCACCGGGTCGACGGGGTCGGTCGGTCCGGTGAGCGGGGCGGCCTGGTCCGGTACGGTCTGGGTGGTGGACTGTACCGTCGGGTCCGGGACGGAGGGTTCGGCATGGGCGGAGTTGGAAGCGATCAGCATGAGCGAGGTGGCGGCCAGCAGGCCTACTACCACCAGGAGTACGAATCTTCCCGCCCGCGTTGCCTGGGCGGCGATGATCATCCGGTGAGCCCCTTCCGGAGCGCCGCGCCGGCCTGCTTCCAGGTGCCCGGGGACAGGATGGATCCGTCCAGCGGGGAGGGACGGTCCGGGATGTGGCGCCGGACCGGCGGCAGGGTCTCCCCCGCCGTGGCGGTGGCCCCCGTGTCTGAACTCAGGGTGCCGCGGGCTTCGGCCAGCTTCAGCGCGAAAATGTTCGTGGGTGACGCGGGCACTGCCGCGGCTTCGGGTTCGGGTGCCTCGGAAGTGTGCAGGACGTTCACGGACTGTTCGGTGACGCCGAGCACGAAGCGTTTCCCGTCCGTTTCGACGACCACGACCGAGGAGGATTTGCCCAGGCCCCGGCGCGCGACGATCGTCAGTGGGTCCCCCGCACGGGTGCCCCGCTGGGCCTTCGAGACGCGCTTCTGGATGTACCAGAGAACGAGCACAACGAAGGCCAGCGAGAGCACCACCCGCAGGGAGAGGGAGAGGACGTCCATTTAGACCAGCGCCTCGGTGACATCAAGGATCTTGGTGATCTTCACGGCGTAGTCGGAGTCGACGACGACCACTTCACCGTGCGCGATCAGGCGACCGTTCAGGAGCACGTCGGCGGGGGCGCCGGCGGAGCGGTCCAGCTCGATGACCCGGCCCGGCTCCAGGTCCAGGACGCTGCGCACCGACAGGCGGGTGTGGCCGATGGCGACCGTGAGGCCCATTTCGACGTTGTTGATCCGACCGAGCTTGGCGTTGGACGCCGGGCTGGCGGCCGGGGAGGTCCCGCGGACACTACCCTGTTCCCGGACCCGGATCGCGAACCAGCCAGCGGCGGTTCCGCCGGAGATCAGCTCGAACACGACGGTGTCCTTGTCGTTGAACAGGGCGGTGGCGTCTTCGACACGGGCCTCGCCGAGGACACCGGCACCCAGGACTCGGGTGGCCGCTTCCAGGGCCGGGCGCAGCACGTCGGAGGCGGAGACCAGCGACGACTCAGCGCCGGCGGCTTCCATCATGGCGGCATCATCGAGCAGGACCAGCGCGACGTCGGCCGAGACGGACCCGACGAACGTCGCGGAGACGGCTCCGGAGACTTTGCCGGCCAGGGCGGAGCGGTCGGTGATGATGTTGCTGCCATACGGGAGCGGGGTGGGCAGCGAGTCTGTCAGGGCGGAGACAGCGGACGTCGAAAGGGTGGTGCTCATCGGGTTTTCTCCTCGGTGGTAACGATGATGGCGGCAAGCCGGGATCCATTGGTCCCGGCGGACGCGGTGGCCAGGCGGATGCCGTCCACGGTGATGTTGAAGGGGCGTTCTGTGGTGTGCGGCAGGGCGATGATGTCGCCTACCGCGAGATTCAGGACCTCGACGGGGCGGACGATGACTGTCTCCAGTTGCATCACCACCTCGACCGGGGTGTCCATGAGCTGTTCGCGGATGAGTTCCCGGGAACCGGCTGACGTGTCGTCATTGCTGTCGGCGCCCATCTGGGGCAGCAGCGCCGGGGCGGGGAACGCCATGGTCGCTGCTGCGGAGGTCTCGCCGACCTGGACGGTGAACGCGGCGACGATCATCAGGTTTGCCGGGGCAGCGGCCTGCGCGAACTGGGAGTTGTACTGGATGGATTCCAGTGCCACCGGCAAGGAGAGCAGCGGGCCGAAGGAGTAGCGAAGATCCTCGAGCGCATCCTCCATGAGGTGCTTGACGATGCCCTGTTCGATGGCGGTGAACGGCCGGTCCGGGGTCGGCTGGCCGCCGTGGCCGCCCATCATGTGGGAGACCCAGGACAGTGCGGAGGGGATCGGGAACTGGATGACGGCGCGGGCTTCGAGGCCTTCGAGGGAGCACAGCACCATCGCGGTGGTGCCCGGCAGGCCCGAGGAGTATTCGTCGTAGGTCATCATCAGGACCGACTCGGAGGTGATCTGCGTCTTGACGCGGACCTTAGCGGTCAGCTGGGTGCCCCACTGGCGGGCGAAGGTTTCAAACGCCATCGACAGGACCCGGGAGTGTTCACGGGCCAGGGTGGTGGGACGGCTGAAGTCGTAGGCCTCCGCCGCCGGCAGCATTTTCTCGTCAATCATTACTGTCATGAGGCGCTTTCAGTCCAGGGGGAATTGCAGATAGCAAGGGGTCATGAACCTCATGTGTGCGGTGCCGGAGGTTTCCCTCCCCGCACCGGAACGATGTGGCAGGCGTTACTTTCCGCGGGCCGCCATGACCTGCGGGATGAGCGCCCGGATCTTCTCTTCCTGGTCGGACATGACGACGACGTCGACCCGCCGGTTTTCCTCGTGCTCGGCCTCGGTGATGTCGTTGTTAACCTGGCGTGCCGAGCCGTAGCCGACGGCGCCGATCCGTTTGCCGGCGACCCCTCCGGTCTCGACCAGGTTCCGCAGGACTGCAGTGGCGCGGGCGCTGGAGAGCTCCCAGGTGGAGGAGTAGGCGGTGTAGAGGTTCGCGCAGTGGCCTTCGACGGCGATCTCTTCCGGGATCGGGGCGATCACCGGGGCGATGGCGCCAAGGATCCGGATGGTTTCTTCCTGCAGCACGGGGCTGTCGGGCAGGAAGTAGGACTGGGAGCCGACGAGCTTGACGGTGAGCCCGCGCTGGTCGATCACGAAGGTGACGGTGCCGCCCAGGCCGGCGCCGTTGAGGTTGGCGTTCATCTGGTCCCGGAGGGCAGTGAGCTTGTCGACCTCATGCTCGGCGGCTTTGATGTCACTCTCGCCGGCGACCGTCTCGGCCGGCGGTTCCGCGGTCTTGTCGATGATTCCAACGGCGTTGTCGATCTTGCCGGTATCCTCGACGCCGAACCCGGTCGCCAGGGAGTTTTTGAGCTGGTCGTACTTTTTGACGTCAACGGTGGACATCGCGAACAGGACGATGAACAGGCACATGAGCACGGTGACCATGTCCATGTAGGAGGCCATCCAGCGTTCGTCGACGTGGTGTTCTTCCATCCCTCCGCCGCCGCGGCCCCTGCCGCGACCCCGGCTCACGCCGCAGCCTTCAGCTTGGCGTCCTTCTTGCCAGCTTTGGTGTCTGCCTTGCCGTCGCCCTTGGAGGACGAGCCGCCCTTGGACTTACCGCCGGCGTTGATCTTGTGCGGCGGGACCATGGATTTGAGGCGTTCGCGCAACAGCAGCGGCTGGGAGCCGGCCTGGACGGCGAGGACACCTTCCATCATCAGGGTCATCCGGTCGATTTCCAGGTCGGAGATCTTGGCCATGCGGTCACCCATGGGCAGCCACATGAAGTTGGCGGAGATCAGGCCCCACAGGGTCGCGACGAACGCGGCGGCAATCATGTGCCCGAGCTCATCGGGCTTGGAGAGGTTTTCCAGCACGTGGGTCAGCGACACGACAGTACCGACGATGCCGACGGTCGGGGCGTACCCGCCGAGGGTCTTGAAGAACTTCGACGCCGTGTGGTCTGAGACCTTCCTGGAGTGGATCTCGTCTTCGAGCATGATCCGGAGGTCTTCGCCGTCGGTGCCGTCGGCAATGTTCTGAAGGGCTTTGGAGAGGAACTTGTCCTTTGTCTCCTGGGCTTCGGATTCCAGGGAAAGCAGTCCCTCGCTCCGGGCCTTTTCGGCGAGGGTGACGATCTGCTCGATGCTGTCCATCGGGTCCACCGTCTTGCCCTTGAGGGCTGCCGGGACCGACTTGAACGCGTGGATGGCATCCTTGACCGTGGAACTTGCCAGGCCAATGGACAAGGTGGCACCGAAGACCAGGATCATCGGCGGCGGAAGCAGCAGGCTCGTGACCGAGGCGCCTTCCATGAACACCATGGCGTAGACGGAACCGAAGGCGATTAGGATTCCGATAATTGTTGCTGGATCCATGGTGGTTACTTTCTGGGGAGCGGCAGGACGGAAGCTTCGCCTGCGGCACGGTCGGCGGAATGGACGACGCTGAGCGCCTGTCCGGTTCCTGCGGGGGCGGAGGAGTAGTCGCGGGCCAGGCTGATCACACGGGCGCGGTAGTCGGAGATAAGGTCGATGACCTCGTGCATGCTCTCGGCGACGATGTGTGTCGAACCGTCTGCCATGTGAAGCGTGGTGTCGGGTGTTTCCACGATGCGTTCGATCAGGTCGGGGTTGATCGCATACGTGGTGTCTAAGCGACGGTCCAGCCTGGTTACAACGATCATCGGGTTCATCCCATGGGTCATGACCGGCCGAAATGCCTGTCTTAATAACCGTCGGAGATCGGTGGGCGGAAGTTAGCAGATGCGAGGTCTGCAGGCGTGTTTTCTGGCGCCGTCCGGGCATGAAAAAGCCCCGGCGTGGTCGAGGTGACTTGGCCGGGGCGTTTCCGTGGCGGTGGGCGGCGTTATGCCGCGTCTATTCGCTCATTTGGTTAGCCTGTTTTGGTCCAGACGCCGCAACGCGTGGACTCGAAGCCTTCGCCGGGGTACACCGTGACAGTGACGCCAGCCGGGGCGAACCCGACGAAGTCGTTGGCGATGATGCCGCCGCCGCCGGTGGTCCGGGACCAGTAGCAGTCCTTCATGTTTGGCTTGGTCTGGTAGGTGCCCGGTTCCATGTTCACGCCAACGGTGTGGGTTCCGTCGTTGATCTTGACGGCGGTCGTGACTTCCTGGAGCAGGGCTGCGTGCGGAGCATCAGGGCAAAGCGCAAGGGCCGCCTTGGCCCGGGCAGTCTTCCACTCCGGCTTGGCAAAGACCGCGTCGGCGAAGTCTGGATCCGGTTTGGCACAGAGCCGGAGCACCGTGTCGAACGCCTGGGCCGGTGATCCACTGGCATCCCCGCCGTTTGCAGCGACAACGGCCACGATCGCCTGCTCACTCGGGATGACCGCCGGCTTGGCATCGGCGTACTGACCGTCAATCTTGGTGATGCACTTGTCGGACCCGGCATAGTGCTTGCTGGACCACACGTCCTTGAGCGAGTGATATACGTCGATGCCGGCGGTGCTGTAGGGATTGGGACCGCACGTGAACTCGTAGCGCTTGGCCAGTTTCGCGGCGTCGGCCGCAGCCTTCGCGGCGTCTGCCTTCACTTTCAGCGCTGCAGTGTTTTCGGCTTCGGTGACGGCAACCTGAATGTGGATCTCGTCGGTGTCGGTGACGGTGCCGGCGGCCGGGGTGGTGGAGGTGACCTTCACCGCATCGTCCGGTGGGATGCTTCCCCATTTCTTGCCGTCTTTGTCCCAGGCGCTGCCGTAGAAGCCTGCCTTGTTGAGGATCTTGCGTGCTTCCGGGAATGTCTTGCCGGCGACGTCCGGTACGGGCCGCGACGTGGGCGCCGGAGTGGCGCTCACTGAGGAGGTCGGGGCCGTCCTTGCGACCGGCGTCCCTCCCCCGCATGCGGTAAGCCCGACGATGAGTGTGGCTGCCAGGACGGCAGAGATGTAGCGCTTCATGTCCCCCAAATTTCAATGTTCTGCGGTGCGGTGACGGCTTTCCCGGTGGTGACCGGGGTGCGGATTACCCCACCCTAACGTGACAACGAAAAGGCCCCGGCACCGTTCACCGGACCGGGGCCTTTTAGGCGCCTAATTTAGTTAGGCCACCTAACGATTTTACCTCTTGAGATCCACCAATTCCTGCAGGACCTGGTCGGAGGTGGTGATGATGCGGGCGTTGGCCTGGAAGCCGCGCTGGGCGACGATCAGGTTCGTGAATTCCTGCGACAGGTCCACGTTGGACATTTCCAGGGACCCGGCCGAGATGGAGCCGTAGCCGCCCGCCCCGGCCGTGCCAAGGACCGCTGCGCCGGAGTTGGCGGAGACCCGGTACTCGGAGTTTCCGGCCTTCTCCAGGCCGCCGGCGTTGGCGAACCGGGCCATGGCGACCTGGCCGACCGGCTGCTTGGAGCCGTTGCTGAAGGCGCCCATGATGGTGCCGTCCTTGGAGATGCTGAAGGAATCCAGCGTTCCGGCGGTTTGGCCGTTCTGGCTGTCGATGGTCACCGTCGTCGAGCCGGCGTACCCGGTCGTTTTGGTCAGGTCCACGCCGATGCCGCCGACGGTCATGGTGCCGCCCGCGGTGGAGGCTGCGGGGTCCAGCTTGCCGTTGACGAAGACCAGCGAGGTCGTTCCGGTGTTGCCGGCCGAGTCGGTGCCGGTGGCGTCCCATCCGGCGGCGGTTCGGGTGAACTTCACGTCCAGCGGCTTGGCGTTGCCGGAGCCGTCGAAGACGGTGATCTGGCGGTTGAGGACGGCCCCGGGGACGGCGTCATCGGGCAGGTTGCCGCTGACGGAGGCCGCGGAGGTCTGCTTGGCCGGGGCGATCGCGGTGGAGGAGACGGAAATGTCCCCGATGGCACCTCCTGTGGGGACTACGCCGTTCACGGCAGTCCAGCCCTGCAGGGTGGCGCCGTCGGAGGTGACGAGGCGGCCGGAGGCGTCCATGTTGAAGGCGCCGCCGCGGGTGAAGAGCTGCTGGCCGCCGGCGTTGACGGCGAAGAAACCGTCACCGGAGATCATCATGTCCGTGGACTTACCGGTCGCCTGGGCGGAGCCCTGGTTGAAGTTCGTGGAGATGCCGGCCACCTGGACGCCGAGGCCGACCTGCGCCGGGTTGGTGCCACCGGCTGCGGCGCCGGGAGCCCCGGCACCCTTGGTCAGCTGGGACAGGGTGTCCTGGAACTGGACGGAGGAGGACTTGAAGCCGGCGGTGTTGACGTTGGCGATGTTGTTGCCGGTCACGTCCAGCATGGTCTGGTGCGAGCGGAGACCGGAGATGCCGGAGTACAGGGAACGAAGCATGGTGGAGCCTTTCGGTGGAGGTTACTTGCTGACGCCGGACAGGGCGTCGAGGGCGATGCTGGTGCCGTTGACCGTGACCTGGGGGACGGAGCCGGAGTAGCTGACGGAGCTGGCGACGCCGGTGGCTTCTTTACCGTCGGCCCCGGTGAAGCTCACGGACTTCCCGATGAGCGCTGCGGCGGCGGTACGCATCTGCAGGGAGAAGTTCTCGTTGGATGTGGTCGCCATCGTGGTGAGCTTTTCCATCATGGAAAGCTGCGTCGTCTGGGCCATCATCGCGTTGGTGTCCATCGGCGAGGACGGGTCCTGATTTTTGAGCTGGGTGACCAGCAGCTGCATGAACATGTCCCCGTCCATGGTCTGCTTCGGCGCGCGCGTCGGGGTCGCCGAACTCACTCCGGCGGCGGGGGTTACTGCGGCAATGGGCATTGGGTTCCTTTCAGGCCATCACGTCGAGGACCGTCTCGGGGCCGTATAGCCCCGTGCGGGTCCGGACGGTTTGGTCCTTCACTTCAAGAAGTCGGTCACTGGCGGGTGTCTGGTTAGACGTTGCGAACCTCCGGGCGAAACTTTCCCGGTCCTGTCCGCCCTGCGGGGAGCCGGACTGGGCGTTAGAGGACAGGTCCAGGCTGGCGCTGATCCCGGCGCCGGCCAGGTCGCGCTTGAGATCCGGCAGGGCCTGGCGGAGGACGTCACGTCCGTCGGCAGAGGCGGCGAACAGTTCGATCCGGATGCCCGCGGACCCGATGTGGGCCTGGACGGTGACCGGCCCCAGGTTCTCCGGGTTCACGCTGACGGTCATGGTGTGCTCGCCCACGCCCGCGGTGGCGATACTGAAGATCGGCTTTGCCAGCTGGGCGGTGTAGCCCTGAGGTACCGGAGCCGCCGGTGCGGCGGCCGCGGCAGGTGCGGAGGCGGCCGCGGGGACCGTCAGTGCCGGTGCGGCGACCTGGGCGAATGTCTGGGAGGTGTCCGTTCCGAAGGCCGGGACGGGGACAGTATCCGGGGAGTCCTGGGCGCCGCCGGCTTGCGCGGGTGCCGCGGCGACTGCCTGGCTGAGCAAGGTCTGGATGATGGCGGTCTGGACCGGGACTGCTGCTCCCAGGACAACGGCCGGGACGGCGCCGGAAAGGCCCGCCGCGGCCGGATCCGTGGACGCTGTTGCGGCCATCGAGGACACGGCGGCGCCTGCCTTCCCGGGCTTCGAGGCCGGGTCCGCCGGCTTCGGGACGGCGAGTCCGGCGGCGGCCTGTGCGGTCTGCGGAGGGGTCTCCCCCGGTGCCGGTGCCGGGGCGGGTGCTGGCCGCTCTGCCGCAGTGGCCACAGCCGCCGCAACGGTTCCCGCCTTGGCCGGCAACGGGACGGCAGGTGAGGGCTGTGCTGACTGCGCACCTGCGGACGCCTGCATGGCGGGGTCCTGGGCCTTGCTCACGGGCAAGGGAGCCGTCGAGGGTCCAACTGCCGCTGCGGGCTGCGCGGGGACGGCAGAGGGCGCCTGAGCGGCCCGGGCGGCAGGTGCACCGGGGTCGGGCTGGCTCTTGCCGGGCACCGTTGCGACTGCCGCCTGCGCGAATGCCGGGGCCGAAGTGGCGGGTCCGGCTGCTGCCGGGATTGTTGCCCCAGGGGTGCCCGGGAGAACGGCATCGCCCTGGCCGGCTTCCGGCCGGGCGGTGGCGGCCAGCGCGGTGGCTGCGGGGAGCATCAGCTGGGCAGGGACGGCCTGGTCGAGAGCGAAGGAATCCAGCTGGGTGTCGGTGTTCGGAACCACCTCTGCCGGGGTCTCTTCGACCTGTGCCGGGAGCTGCTGCTGGGCCGGCTTGCCGGTTTCCGTCGCGGGACCGGACAGGAGGGACTTGAGCGCATCCCCGAACCCGGCTGCGGCCTTTCCGTCGGATTTGACGGCGGTCTTGCCGGCGCCGGCGGCGCCGGTCACGGGAAGGACGGCAACAGTGGTCATTTAGCGGCTCCGGTGGCGAGGGATGCCTGCAGGGATGAGAGCAGGTCAGTCATGGCGGTCTTGTTGGCGGCGGGTGATGCTGCGGGGACGGCGGGGGTGTCCGGGATGATGCGGGTGATTTTGTCGAACACGGCACCGGCCGGGATCTCGGCGATCTGGACATTCATGCCCGGCTGCGGTGCGTGGATGTATTTGTTGTCACCCATGTAGATGCCGATGTGTCCACCGTTGTGCATGACGAGCAGGTCGCCGGGTTTGGCGGCGGCCAGGTTCGGGACCGTGGTGCCGGCGTTGCCCTGGTCGATGGCGACGCGGGGCAGGTCGATGCCGAGGTCCTTGTAGACGCGCTGGACCAGGCCGGAGCAATCCAGGCCGGTCTTCGGGTCGGTGCCGCCCCACACGTAGGGCACGCCGAGGTACTTTTTGGCGTCCTCGACCACCCCTGCTCCGGTGGCTGTCCCGGGCACGGTGGCGGCCGAGAGGCCGGGAGTGGTCGCGGTTCCGGAAGCGGCGGTGAGGGCTTCGGCGAAGTTGGCCGAGCCTGCGGCACTGGCGCTGGCCGCCGCGGAACTCTGCGGGCGCGTCGTGGATAGCTGCGTAATGGTGGCCTGGATCTGGCTGATCTGGTTCATCGCGTCGATCATCGTCATAGGGCTTTTGCTGCTTCCTTCGACCGGTGGTGTGCACCGGCGGAAATTTCATCAAGGGCGGTCTGTTCGGTCGCGAGGTCTTCGGCGGTGACCCGTGCATCGTGTTTCAGTTCGAGCTTTTCCAGGCCCACGGTCCGGCCCCGGGCGGCCAGGAAGGCCGCCTGTGCGGCGGCGGTCTCCGCGGCCTGGACAGTGTCCAGTGCCATCAGGTCAGCGAGCATGCTGCGGGAGGAAGCCCGGGCGAGGGAGGCCATGTGCAGGGCTTTGGTGCTGGAGACGTCCACGTCGCAGTCCTCCAGCTCGAGCCGGGCGGCGTTCGTCCGGGCGTGGATGGCCCGGGACCGTCCGTTCGCCGCGGAGAGGACCGCCGATGCCTGGTCCTGTTCGATGCCGCGCAGGCGCAGCAGGCCGGCGAGGGAGAAGGTTCGTGCGCTCATGAGGTGACTCCAAGGGTCCGGGTGAGGTTTTCTAACATGGACCATGCGTCGATTTCCCGGGATTGGTCATCCATGGACTGCTGGAGGAACGCATTGATGGCCGCCTCGTGGTCCATGGCGGCATCCACAAGCGGGTTCGTTCCGCGCTGGTAGGCGCCGACGTCGATCAGGTCCTGGGCATTTTTCCGTGCCGCGAGGACCTTCCTCAGGGCCGCCGCGGTGGCGGTCCGCTCCCGGCTGTTGACCTTGGATGCGACACGGGAGATGGATCCGAGGGCGTCGATGGCCGGGAAATGGCCGGTGACGGCGAGCTTGCGGTCCAGGACCACGTGCCCGTCCAGGATGGACCGGGCTGCGTCGGCGATCGGTTCGTTGTGGTCATCACCGTCGACCAGGACCGTGTAGAGCCCGGTGACGGAGCCGGTTTCGTCGGTGCCGGCGCGTTCGAGCAGCTGGGCCAGGACGGAGAACGTCGAGGGCGGGTAGCCGCGGGTGGCGGGCGGCTCCCCCACGGACAGTCCAATTTCGCGCTGTGCCATGGCGACCCGGGTCAGGGAATCCATCATCAGGACGACGTTGGCGCCCCGTTCGCGAAACGATTCGGCGATCCGGGTGGCGGTGAACGCCGCGCGCATGCGCATCATGGCCGGCTCATCCGAGGTGGACACGACCACGATGGAGCGGGCGAGGCCCTCGGCGCCGAGGTCGTCCTCGAGGAATTCGCGCACTTCACGGCCGCGCTCCCCCACCAGGGCGATGACGGACACTTCGGCTTCGGTGCCGCGGGCGATCATGGACAGCAGGGAGGACTTGCCGACACCGGAGCCGGCGAAGAGGCCCATGCGCTGGCCGCGGCCGACGGTGGTCAGGGTGTCCAGGACGCGGACGCCGGTCTGCAGCGGGGTGTCGATCCGGGTGCGGTGCATCGCGGACGGGGTGTCGTTGTGGACGGGGACGTAGCCGTCGGTGACCAGCGGGCCTTTCCCGTCGATGGGGCGGCCGAGGCCGTCCAGGACGCGGCCGAAGAGCCCGCGGCCGGTCGGGACCTGCACGGGGGTGCCTTTGGTCCGGGCCGGGGCGCCGGCGGAGATCCCGGTCATGGGGCCCAGTGGCATGCAGCGGGCGCCGGTCCGGGTGGTGGCGACCACTTCAGCGTCGATGCGCGGGTTCTCACCGATGGTGACGAGGTCCCCGATAGAGACTTCCAGACCGGCGAGTTCGGCGCTGAGGCCGACGACGGAGGAGACGGTCCCGACCCGTTCAGGCCGTCCCGCTGCCCGGATCGCGGCGAACCGCTCCGGGTACGGGCGCCAGAGGGTGGCCGTCACGAGGTGACCCCGAGCAGGGCCTGGCGTGCCCGGTCCATGGCGGTGCCGATCCTGGCGTTCAGGTGGCCGTGCTCGAAGTCGGCGACGGCGTCCCCGCGGCCCAAATCTGGGTCGGCGATGATGACGGCGCCGGGGACGGAAGGGATTTCCCCGAGGATGGAGTAGTCGGTCGGGTTCATTCTCACGGTGACGGTCCCGCCGGCGGGGACATCCGCGAGGGCGCGGACGAGCGCTGCCCGTGCGGAGAGTTCACCGTCGCCGAGCTCGACGCCGATAATGGCTTCGGCCAGGTCCAGGGCTGCGGCGATCAGGGCATCCTGGGCGTCCGCCACGACGGGCAGGACGGCGTTCTGGACAGCCTGCACCGCACCGGCCAGCAGGTCCACGGACCGGTCCGTGCGGGCCTGGCCGTGGCGTAGGACGGCGGCATGCTCGGCTTCCATTTCCTGGCGCCGGACGTCGGCGGCCGCGGTGGCCTTCCGGACCCCGTCGGTGAACCCGGCCAGGTGGCCGGTGGCGTACGCGACACTGTCGGAACGGTCCTGGCCGGGTGCCTTCAGCGACGGGTAGGCCACCGGCGCATACCGGACCTCAGTAGACGAGGTCATCTTCATCATTCCTGCGCACCACGATGTTGCCGGCGGATTCCATCTCGCGGATCTGCACGACAATCGCAGAGCGTGCTTCCTCGACCGCAGACTGGCGGACCGCGCCGATGGAGGCGATCTCGTCGTCCAGGATTTCCCGGTTGCGTTCGGAGACGTTCGCGCGGATAACCTCCACGACAGTCTCGGCAGCACCCTTCATGGCCAGGGCCAGGACGGCTGCGTCGACGCCGCGGAGCACCAGCTGCACGTCGCGGGGTTCGAGCTTGACGAGGTCACCGAAGGTGAGCATCCGGGACCGGATTTCTTCGGCCAGGGCCGGGTCGCGTTCCATCAGGGAGTCCATCAGGGCACGCTCGGTGGCCGCGTCGGCACGGTTGATAATCTCCACCAGCGGCTGCACGCCGCCGACCACGTCTGCTTCCTCGCGGCCGGAGGTGGATCCGGTGCGTGCCTTGAGGATTTCGGCGGTTATCCTGACAGCCTCCGGGGTGGCGGAGCCCATGACGGCAATCGCCTGGGCGACGTCGGTGCGGACGCTGTCCACGAGCAGGGTCAGGACGGTGGAGGACTTCTTCGGCTTCAGGTGGGCGAGCACCAGGGCGATGATCTGCGGCATCTCCCCGTCGAGAAGGGCGGCGATCTGGCCGGGCTCGGCGTCATCCAGGAACTCGAACGACTTGCCGGCCAGGGAGGATTCCAGCTTGCCCATCATGCCGGCGGCACGTTCGGAACCGAACGCACCTTCCAGCAGGCTGGTGGCGAAGTCAGAACCGCCGACGGCTGTCTTCTTGCCGGAGACGAGCATGTCGTAGAACTCCTGCATCACCGCTTCGGCGACGTCCGGGTCGACCCGGCGCATCCGGACGATTTCGGCAGTGATCTGTTCGGCATCGCCGTCGCTGAACTGCTGCAGCACGGCGGTCGCGGATTCACGGCTCATCTGCATGAGGGCGATCGCGGCCTTCTGGGTGCCGTTGAGGGCTTCGGTGGCGATCATGCGTTCTGCCTTTCTTCCATCATGCTCTTCATGAAGTTCGCGATCTTGTCCGGGTCCCCGGCGGCGATGCGGTCAATCTGTGCCCGCTTTTCCTTGGCGTCGGTGTGTTCTTCTTCCAGCGGCGGGATTTCCCGGAGCGGCATCGGCGGGGCGATGGCAGTGGTCATCGGTTCAGGTTCGATGGGCAGCGGTTCGATGCGTTCGCCGAGGTCCACGAACTCGCGCTTCTGCTTCCGGTTCTTGCGGGCGTACAGCATCAGGGCCAGCAGGATGACGAGCAGGACAGAGAGCCCGACGACGGCGTTGGTCCACAGGGCGGCCAGCGCCTTGGCGTCTTCCTCTGCCTTGGCTGCGGCGAGGGCATCCTTGGCGGCCTGCGCTGCGGCCTGGTTGAAGGCGACGTTCTCGACCGTGACCACGTCACCGCGGGCGGCGTCGATTCCGGCGGCGGCCGAGACCAGGTTCATGATCTGTGCCTTGTCGGCGCCGGCGGCGGAGTTCAGGGCCACGGATACGGTCTGGCGCTTGAGCAGGCCGGCCGGGATGGTGGTCGTCTGCGTGGTCTTGTTGACGGCATTGTTCTTGGTCGCCTTGTCCTGTGTGAACGTGCCGTTGCCGGAGGCGCCGCCGGGGACGGCGATGTTGTCCGGGCCGAGCACGCCTGCGGCGCCGCCGCCGGTGCCGGTGTAGGACTGCTTGTCCGAGGATTCGGAGAGGGCCGGGGCTTTGTCCGGGGAGGTGAACGACTCGTCGACCTTGGTGCCGGACTGGGCGTCCATATTGGCGGCGACCGCGACGGTGGCGTTGCCCGGGCCCAGGACCCGGTCGAGCATGGCCTGGACGTTGCCGATGGTGTTCTTCTCGTAGTCGCTGGCCTGCTTGCTGGAGGACCCGGTCAGGCCGGCGCCGACAGTGGAGAGGGTGGTGCCGTTGGAGTCGATGACGGCCACGTTCGTGGGCTTGAGCCCGTCGATGGAAGCGGACGTCAGGTGCACGATGGACTGGACCTGGTCGGTCGTAAGGGTCGTGCCGGGCTTGGTTTCGATGAACACGGACGCGGTCGGGTCCGCCTTCGCGGCGGTGAAAACGCTGTCCTTGGGGATGGCGAGCTTCACGGTGGCCAGCTTCACGCCGTTCATGGCGGAGACCGTGTGGGCGAGTTCGCCCTCCATGGCCCGCTGGTAGGTGATGTTTTGCTGGAATTCGGAGGCGGTCACGCCCATGTTGTCCAGCAGGGAGTAGCCGGTGGAAGTCTTGTCCGAGGGCAGGCCCGCGGCGGCGGCCTTGATCCGTTCGGCGTAGACCTTGTCCTGCGGGACCATGATGGTGCCGCCGCCGTCGGTGAGCTCGTAGGTGACACCGTCGGCCTTGAGCTGGTCGGTGACCTTGGAGGCGTCCGCGGCCTGAAGGCCGGAGAACAGCGGGGACATCGTGGGCTTGCCCAGCCAGGAGCTGAGCGCGACCCCGCCCAGGACGAGCCCGGCGATGCAGAGGATGGCGATGGTTTTCTGGGCCGACGAGAAACCGGCGACGTAAGCTTTCAGGCGCGCAAGAAGCGCCGCGATCTGCGGAGGCATTAGGCCTGCATCCTCATTATCTCGTTGAAGCCGTCAACGCCCTTGTTCCTGATGGCGGAGACGAGTTCGAGGGTCACCTGTGCCCGGGTAGCTGCCAGCGTGGCGGTGTGGATGTCGGTCAGGTTCCCGGTGACTGCCTGCACGGCGAGAGACTTCGAGGTGGACTGCAGCGACTGCAGGTTGTCCACGGCACCGGTGAGGCTGGCGCCGAAGGCGGAACCGTCGGTGGCGGCCGGGCCCTGGACCGGGGCAATGTAGCCGGTGCCGGTGACGCCCGTAACAGGGGCGATGGCGGGGATGGTCATCAGGGCTTTCCAATCTGGAGGGCTGCTTCGTAGGTGGTTCTGGCCCGCTCGACTACGGCGGTGTTCGCCTGGTAGCCGCGCTGGGCCATGATGAGGGAGCTCATCTGGGCGCCGAGGTCGATGTCGGGCATCCGGACGTTGCCGTCCTTGTCCGCGAGAGGGTTGGCCGGGTCGTTGACGATCCGGCCTTTCGCGTCGCCGAGGGTGGTTCCGGCGACGTAGACCCCAGTGTTGCCGGCGCCTTCGACGGCCTGGACGTAGCGCGCTTGGAAGGCCGGACCGCTCGTGGGCTTGGCCGTGTTGACGTTGGCGAGGTTGTCCGCCGTGGCGTCGAGCCATTTGCGGTGCATGGTCAGGGCGGTGCCGGCGATGCCGATGGCGTCAAAGGTCATTAGTTGGTCCTCATCGCGGTGCGGACGGCAGCGAACTCTGAGCTGGCGGCCTGGGTGGCGAATTGGAAGCGCAGGACTGTGTCCACGTTCGAGAGAGTCTCGGTGTCCAGGTTCACGTTGTTGCCGTTGAGCTGGGTCGGTTCCAGGGAGGTTGCGGTTGTCGCGGCCGTGTGGCCATCACCTGCAGCTACCGAGGAGGCCAGGGCGGTTTCGAAAGCGACCCGCTTGGCGTGGTAGTTGGGGGTGTTGATGTTCGCGATGTTGTCAGCGATCGTCCGCTGGCGCAGGGCCAGGCCATCGAGGGCGCTGGACATCGCTACTGAGGACACGGAATCAAACACGGCAGCCTGCCTTTGAAAGAACGGGCCGATCCGTGGCCGGTGAAGGAAGCAATCCTTGCTTCATAGATACCGTCGGATATTCCGCGCCAGGGGTTAGCAGCCGGGCATCAGCGATGCCCGGGAGCGCGTTTCGGGGAATGGTCATACAAGCTTCTATGCACCACTTGTCCCGACGGGCGATCACGCCCGTTCGTCCACCGTTTCCGGGCTCTGCCCGGGGCCGGGTTCAGCCTCTGACGTCGAGGAGGCGCCGGGGCGCCGGCTTGCTGTCCGGGATCGAATCGACAGCGCCCAGATGCCGGCCCAGGGTGGCCCGCTGCTCGGCCAGCATCAGCTCCGCTTCGTGCCGGGCCGAGAGCAGCTGCAGCGCCCGGTCCACGAGCTCCGGTGGAATGGGCCCAAGGTCATCGGCCGGCTCCCAGTCGGAGTGCTCCCCGGCGAAGGCGAGGTGGATGTCTGTTTCGAGCCGGTCCAGGGCGGTTTCCCAGCCGCAGACGGCGGGGGACTCGTTGACAGCGTCATCGATGAAAGTGTCCGGGATGAGGGTCTCCGCTGTGATGGTGTCCTCAGCCAATGCCGAGCATCCCGCCGGCGGGGGTGGTGCCGGCCTGTGCGGACAGGGACGCTGCGGCCTCATGCCAGCCCTGGCGGAGCGGTTCGAGCAGGGTGATGCATTCGCTGGTCCGCTCCACGTCGCGGTGGATGTTCGCCCCGATCATGGCCTGCAGGGCGTAGTCGTAGATGCCGAGCAGGTTCTCCGCGCCGTCCCACTCGTCGGTCTTCAGGGTGGAGGCGAGCTCCGTGACGATGGCCTGGGCGTGCAGGAGGTTCTCCGTGGCGACGGTCCAGTTCTGGCTTTCCTGGGCGAACCGTGCCCGGCCCAGGTCCAGCAGGAGCCGGTCGTAGAGCATGGTCAGCAGCCGGGCGGGCGGTGCGGAGAGGACGGCGTCGGTAGTGTACTGGCTGAGCTGGCTGGTGCGGAGGGCGGTGGTCGTCATGGGTGTTGGTCCTTACTTACTTGGAGGCGGAGAGGCCGGCGAGCTGGCCGGAGAGCCAGGAGGATTGGGCTTTGTATCCTCCGAGGAGGACCTCCATGTTGGTGTAGGCGGACTGGAGCGTCGCTCTCCGGTCCGAAAGGCGCCTATCCCAGGCGGAGATCTGGTTGTTCAGGTCGGTGACTTCAGACTGCTGGCCCTTCACGAGCTGGGTCACCGAGCCGGAAGTCGAGTCAGTAGCCTTCTTCGTGGAGTCTGCGACCCGGGACGCGATGGTCTGGATGGCCGCGGCGGTTCCGGCCGGATCGGCGGCGATCGCTGCGGTGAGCTTGTCCTTGTCAAAGGTGAAGTCGCCGTTGCGGGTGACGGTGATGCCGTATTCGAACGGGGACTTGCCGTTGATCGGGGCCGCCATCGCTGCGAAGAGATCGTCATTGATCGCCCGGACGCTGGAGTTGCCGGTGAAGATTCCGCCCTTTGCCGCGGCAGCGCCTGCGGAGGTCTTGGTGGTGGTGACAGCGCTGTTGTCCGAAACATAATGCAGGGCATCGTTGACGGCTGAGACAAGGTCTCCGGCCTTTTTGGTGATCCCGGCGACGTCACTGGCGACGGCCACCGTCACCGGGGTCGCCGAGACGGCCGTTGCCGTGACTGAGACGCCCGGGAGGATGTCCTTGAATGTGTTGCTGGAGGACGTGATGGTCTGCTGCGCGGCGGTGCCGGCGTAGAGCAGGGCCGAGGCATCCTGGGCCGGCTTCACGACAGCGGCGGTCGGCTTGGAGAACAGGTCGGTGGCGGTGCCTGCGGTGACATCCGCAGCTGTGCCCTGGAACGCCTGGAAGTCACCGGCGGCGCCGCCGGTGGTGGAGGTCATTTGGAGCCGATAAGTTCCGGCGCCGGCCGGGACCTTGACTGCAGTCGCGCCGCCGCCTGCTGCATTGATGGCCTTGACGACGTCGTCCAGGCTGGTCGAGGCCGGGGTGATCTCGGTCTGCTTGCCGGTCTTGTCAACCAGTGTCAGGTGGGCCGGGTTGCCAGTGGCATCCGTCGGCCAGGAGGTGAGAGCCTCGGTGACGCCGACCTTTGTGGAGGCCAGCTGGGACACCGTGATGTCGATGGACCCAGCCGCGGCCGACGTGGTGGCCGTCGCGGTCAGGGTCGGGGAGCTGGAAGTTGTGGTGAACAGGTTCAGCGCGCCGGGAATCGAGGAGGCTGTAGCACTGCTGTTGAGGACCGTCAGATTCGTCTTGAAGGCGGTCAGCGCCTTGATCATGGCCTGGTCGGCGGTGACCTTGGTCTGCAGCATGGCCTGCGGCTGGGCCTCGACAGCCATAAGGGCGTTGATCATGGACGTGGTGTCCAGGCCGCTGGAGAGTCCGTCGATAGCTGTTCCCACTGGGGGTCCTTCCGCAAAGCAAAATTTAGGGTGCCGTGACCGGCGGTGGTTCAGACGCCAATGGCGGCCAATGCGGGGTATAGGGCCCCGCGCTGGCCGCCACCGGCTTTACTGCGTTACTGCGCTTTCCGTTACCGGAATGGCTTAGCGCAGGAGGGAAAGAACGCCCTGGCCGGACTGGTTGGCCTGGGACAGCATCGCGGTGCCGGCCTGGGACATGATGTTGGCCTTGGTGAACTTGACCATTTCCTGAGCCATGTCCGTGTCCGTGATGCGGGACTGGGCGGCGGCCAGGTTTTCGCCGGAGACCTGGAGGGTCTTGGTGGCGTGCTCGAGGCGGTTCTGGGTTGCACCCAGGTCCGCACGCTGAGCAGACACTGCCTTGATGGCGGCATCGATCTTGACGATCGAGCCCTGCGCAGCAGCGCTGGTCGTCACGTCGAAGTCAGCTGCAGCGCCAGCGCCCGAGAGTGCGCCGACGGCGGTTGCCACGTCGCCGAGCTTGACGTCGATCTTGTCGTTGGCGCTGCCGCCGGTGCCGACCTGGATGCTCAGCGATGCGCCGGAGTTGCCAGCGGCACCCTTGAGCAGGTCGATGCCGTTGAACTGGGTGCTCGCGGTGAGGCGGTCCAGTTCCTTACCGAGGGCGTCGCCTTCGGTCTTGATGGCGGTGCGTGCATCGGCGTTGTTCGTGTCGTTCGCACCCTGGACAGCGAGGTCACGCTGGCGCTGCAGGATGGAGTGAACCTCGGTCAGGGCACCTTCAGTCGTCTGGATGACGCTGACGCCGTCCTGGGCGTTGCGGGCGGCCACAGCCGAGCCGGAAACCTGGGACTTCAGACCTTCCGAGATGGAGAGGCCGGCAGCGTCATCTGATGCACGGTTGATGCGCAGGCCGCTGGAGAGCTTCTCCATCGACTTGGCAACGCCATCCTGGGTGTTGGAGAGGTTGCGGTAAGCGTTGTTCGCCATAACGTTCGTGTTGATTGCCATGCCCATGGTGATTCCTCCGTGATG